>NZ_JAVCWB010000009.1:0-90819 GCF_032656385.1 Nocardia canadensis | reverse complement strand
GTTCTGGCTCACTTCGCCGGACCCGGCCAGCTGGAAATTCATGCCCAACATCGCCGACCCGACAACACCGAAGACCGGAGTGGTCACCGCCCGCCTGATCATCGGAGGCCGCGATGAAGGCGTCCTGCCCTTGCTTGTGAGGTTGCGCACCGACCAAGGACTCGCACCGGGACTGCACGTCGCCGTGCTCCCGGATAAGGGCTGGGCCCCCATGGATCACGCGTTGATTGGCTTCGAGAAGGTCTTCGTCCCCGTTGAGGGTTTGCTCGGCGGGACATGGGCAGTGATGGGCCCGGACGGTTTCGAGTCGAGGGTGCCGGTGCGGGCACGGTTTCACCGAGCGATCACAACCCTAGGACAGGGACGACTCGACCTGGCGGGTGCGGCCGCCGCCGGTGCGCGGGCGGGGCTGGCGGTCACGGTCAACTACGCTCGGCAGCGCCGACCCGGCGGCCGGACTCTGATGGTGGAGCGGGGCACGGTCCGCCGCGACCTGGTCTCCGCACTGGCAGCGACCTACGCCACCAGCGTGCTGGGGCGCCACGTGCAGGACATGGCCGTGGCCGCACCGGTAGGAGACCCGCTCATCGGTGTGTGGTCGATGCTGGTCAAACCATTGCTGGCCTATACCGCTCACGAGGTCTTGCTGACCTGTCGGCAACGCAGCGGCGCCCAAGGATCGTTGCGCATCAATTGGATCCAGGACTGGATCGGCAACACCGAGGCCATGATCACCGCCGAAGGCGAATCACAGGTGCTGTGGAAACAAGCCGGACAACTCACCTTCGACATCACCACCTTGGCACTGCCCGCCACCGCCTCGCATCTGCCCTGGCACATCCGGATGCTCACCGACCGAGCGGCCACCATCGCGGCCGGACTCCGACGCGACGACATCACCCCGGCCGGGACCGCACTCGATCGCGACACCGCCGCGATCGAACTCTCTGCCGCCACCAGCGAACGACTCGCGGCGACCGCGCTGTGGACCGCCGCGTCCTCCGCCAACGACGACACCGCCCGAGGCCTGCTCGAATCCGCCACCGCGGTCTACACGCTGGAACGAATCGTGGCCCGCGGAACCTGGTTCGCCGCGCACCGGCAGATGACACCCCGGCGCGCCCAACGCGTCCACCGCGAACTCCACCATCACCGCCGGTACCTGGGAGCGCACCTGAGTGAGTTGGTCGACGGATTCGGCATCAACCTCGACGCCTTCGATGCACCGATGGCCGCCCCCGACTACCTGAACTGGTGGCAACGCTGGACCGGTTGGTCGAGCCCACCAACCGACACCGCCACCCGGCCGGTCAGCGGCCAGGTGCGGCCATGACCACGCACAAGGTGGTCGTCGTCGGGGCCGGGTTCGGCGGACTCACCATGGCGGCCGAGCTGAAACACGCCGGCATAGGCGAGTTCCTGGTCCTCGAAGAAGGACCCGAGGTCGGCGGGGTATGGCGAGAGAACACCTATCCGGGCTGTTCCTGCGACGTCCCCGCGCACCTGTACTCCTTCGCGTTCGACCCCTACCGCGACACCCGGGTCCGCTACCCGGACCAGCAGTCGATCTTGACCTACATGCGCGAGGTCACCGACCGCAACGACCTGCGACCACACCTACGCTGCAACACCACCGTGGTGGCCGCCGACTACAGCGACACCGACCGGACCTGGACCCTGACCACGAGCAGCGGTGAGCTGATCCGCACCCGCGCGGTCGTGTGGGCGCTCGGTCAATTGCATCGACCCGCGATTCCTCGCATGCCAGGGGCGGAGACCTTCACCGGGCCTGCGTTCCATTCCGCACGGTGGGACCACACCGCCGACCTGAGCGGAAAGATTGCGGTCGTCGGCACCGGTTCCTCAGCGGCACAGATGATTCCCGAACTGGCTCGGATCGCGGCGGGCGTCACGGTGTACCAACGGACCCCGCCCTGGGTCTTGCCCAAGCCGGCCGCCACGTTCGGGCCGGTATCGCGGTGGGCGCTGACGCATGTGTCCGGTGCACACGAGCTGTACCGGTCAGGGATCTATCACGCCGCCGATCTGGTTCTCGCACCGATCATGCGCGCAGGATGGTCGGCACGACCCGTCGAACTCCTCGCACGAGCCCACCTCCGACGACACGTGCACGACCGCGCGCTACGCGCCAAACTCACCCCGCACTACCGGATCGGGGAGAAGCGAATACTGCTCGACAACGGCTACTTCCCAGCGCTGACCCAGCCACACGTCGAACTCGTCACCGACCCGATCGACCGGCTCAGCCCGAACGGAATCCGCACGATCGACGGCACCGAACGCCACGCCGACGTCATCGTCTGGGCCACCGGATTCCGAGCCCCGGAATTCCTTGCCGGAGTACAGATCCGGGGACGCGGCGGCGCAGACTTGCACGAGCAGTGGCGGCGCGAAGGACGACCGACCGCCTTCTACGGCCTTGCGGTACGCGGCTTTCCGAACCTATTCATGATCGCGGGCCCACACTCGTTCACCCCGTCCAACAGCAACCCCTCGATCAAGCAACACCAAGCCCGCTACATCATGCGCTGCCTGGCGCTCAGCACTCGCTGGGATGCACCGGTCGAGGTGACCGAATGGGCAATGGCGAACTACCTCGAACACCTGGATCAGGGGCTCGCCCAGAGCGTCTGGTCCGGTGGCGTGGCGACGCCCTGGTGGAAACGCGCCGACGGCACGATCACCAACGTATGGCCTGGATCCATCAGCGGGTTCGAGCGTGCGATCCATGCCAGCGATCCAGTCGCATCATTCATCAAGGTCGATGACTTGGCTAGCTCGCACTTGTTCCAGCGTCAGGGCGCGTGAGTTCCGGTGACGGAACTGGAAAATGCTTTGCGGCAAGTAATTTCGGCCGGTAGCCTGCACTGTCGCAGGTGTTGTCATGTCAGCCGGTCCACGTATTCAGAAGGATGTCATGCACGCAGAGTTCGATCCGACGGTTTTTCTGCCCGGGAGTGAACGACGGCTAGTCCGGGAGCACCAGGTGAGGACACTCGAGTGGGCGGCGGCCCGTCAGCGTGGCGAGCTGGCTGAACCTGTACCGAAACCGGACCCTGAACCGTTTCTTCTGATGGCGGGGGCGTCCGCCGAGAAATGCGGGCGGCTTCTAAAAATACTGTCGCCTGAGGTTGCGATATCGACATGGTGGGAGTCGCGATCGAAATACGCTGCCGCGCTGGGGCATCACACCCTCCTCAACAGGTTCCTGTGGGTGTTGGCTGTCGGTGCTTCCGGTGCTTCGGAGGACTCGGCAGTTATCAACCAGTACTTCCTGCATGCGGGACGGTGGTGGATCGCATCGAACTTTGCTGACACCTTCAGTTCCCACGATGAGGAGCTTTCGGTCGGTCTGCAGCAGACGCCGGGACGCGAATTTTTGTCCCGAACAAGCTCCCAGAACATCAGGTTCGCGTGGGTGAACAGAATGATCTGCACAGAAATCGGACGTCAGATCGAGGCTGATCCGGCATTTGCTGAAATACTGCCGGATTTCACTGTCGAAAACGTCACGCGATCACTCGATATCGCCGACAGATTTGGGATGCGAAACGTAGATGGTGGTAGCGGACTGTATCCCACACCAGTGACCGACTCGGCTACAAGATTCATTGCTGACAACCTCTCAGTGCAGGCGGGCTCTCGATCTCACGCAAAATTCGAGAAACTTGCTGTTTCGCCGGACATCAATGGAAGTCCTTGGATCGAGTTCCCGTCCGGCGTCGCGCCGATCGCTCTCGGTGCAGTGCGATTGGAACAAGACCGGGCCATGCTGAAGGCAATCGACGACAGGTTCCTGCGCCACCGGAACCATAATGCACATGACCTGAGCAAAGGGGAGCTCTATGAGCGAGTGAGTCAAGAGTGCGTGCGCCATTCACTTCCATGGCTGCGTACCCGAGAGCCGAATCGTCCAGCGGTCATCAAACTGGCAGGAAAGAAAGACCCCGACATCGACTGCATGATCAGCGACCGGCGGATTCGGATAATCGGTGAGGTCAAGGCGATGGAAGTCTCTGATGCGATCACGACCTCCTCAAGCAACTTCGAGAAGCACGTGACAAAGCTCGCTACGCAGCTCCAGGTCCGCCTGGATGCTCTCGATGCCGGGACTCCGGTCACCGATGCCGATGGTCGAGAATTCATTGGTGGTAAGGATACTGTCGGGATCGGGATAGTTCTGCACAACTACTGCGGATCGTTGACCTTTCCTGACATGCTGCAGTATATCGACGCTGAGGTGATGAGTGACCGGACAGCTGTGGCGGAGCTCCACTCGTGGGTGATCGTACTTTCCGCGATGGCGTCAGTCCGCGAATTGCGGGATTACCTGCGCTATCGACACCGCCTCCATCGGCTCGGTGTGGTTGCAACCGATGAATGCGACATAACTGTGGGTTTTCTCAATCCGCACCGCGGTGAGAACGTGATCCGCTTCTTCGAAGCGCGTGCGGCTGGCAGTCCAGAAGTCAAGAAACTCTTTTACCTGAATGGTTTCGCTGTCTCGGGTGACGTCGCTTCCGAACAGCCCAGGCCGGCCACCCCCGCCGAGTGGAAGCACATTCTCTACGAGGCGGCCCAGCCGGTTCCGATGTGAGCGGCGGCTTCTCGTCGGGTAGACCAGGTCTTCCATACCGAAGCGGGGAGGCTCGGCGTGGGAACCGACGATGGTGTAGTGGATGAGGGCCAGTGTGGGAGCTGTCTGATCGAGTAGCAGCGATATCGCAGTCTCGTTCTCGCGCATCGGTTCCTGCTGAAACGGGGGCGACGGTGGTTGGTCACGGTGCCCGCTGATCGCGGTGCGTCACCAATATGCTATGCCGGGCCATTGAGGGGAACCCCAGCTACGAGCGCGGAGAACCAGGGCACAATCAGTGTCGTTCATCGATGCGCACTCGGGGAACCTGAGCCTGCGCCCGGACCAGGTGGGGGGATGTGAACGTAACCAGTGGTGGTACGACGGTACCAAATACGGGTGGTGCGGCTGATGCTCAGGCGCGGCAGGCACTGGCGCCTCGGGTGCGGTCGCATCTAGGTGAGTCGGCAGCGCGTGTGGCGACCTTCGCGGTCAACGCGAGCCTGATCTACGCGCTTCTAGCCTGCGTGGTCGCGCTCTGGCGGCTAACGAAGTCGTCGTGGGTCAAGCTCGACTTTCAGCTCATGATTGACCACAACGACGGTGCCGACCTGCTGGCAGTGTTCGCCACAATGGTGATCGCATTGA
This sequence comes from Nocardia canadensis, assembly GCF_032656385.1. Lineage (NCBI taxonomy): Bacteria > Bacillati > Actinomycetota > Actinomycetes > Mycobacteriales > Nocardiaceae > Nocardia > Nocardia canadensis. The sequence goes on along the minus strand of NZ_JAVCWB010000009.1, from coordinate 85,574 downwards.
ACGTGGCCGCGTGGTGGCCACGCTCGGTCAATACCCAACCTCGGCCTGCCGATGCCGTCCCGGACCGGGATGAGCACGAGACGCAAGCGGCACTATATGCGCGTTACCTCACCCTGTCGCAAGCGGCGCTGCTAAGCGGATTCGGCGCTATCGCCGTGGGTGAGGCATCCTTCGTCCACGCCGTGGTGGTGAAAGGTGAACTCCTGACCGGTCTCGCCATACTTCTGGTCGCGATGGTCATCGCGGTGTTCAGTCTCGACGCACAGGCCGGTCTCCTCGAGGGCAAGGACCTCGAGGACAAGGTCCGCCGAGATCGCCGCGATGCCGACCTTGAGCGGCTACGCCAGCTCGTAGGCCAGGCCCAAGAGGGCTCGCCCACCCTCGACAACCCGCTCGCACGATGGTCGGACGCGAGAACAGCCGCGCGATGGTCCGGCAGCGCTGCAAGGCTGTGGTGGCTCAGCGAGGTTGTAGGTATCGCCGCCGTCATGCTTGTCGTTCCCACAATCGGGCTGACCTACGCCAGCCGCCGCGACGGATACTCTTGGAGCCAGATCGCCGGGACGGTACCCCCGGCTCGTACTTCTGTTCGTCATCCTCGGCGCTCTGAGTGTCACGATGATGATCGCGACGACGGCCGCACTCGTCTACCGACATCACGTCATGGCGGCCGCGTACGCGTTGCACGTCATCGCCATTCCGACGCAATTTTCCGTACTCCTGGTCGGGCTACTCCTCGGAACAACCGCATCGGTGAATCGCTGGATCGCCGTCGCGTGTGCGCTATGGATGCTTTGGTCTCCAGTGTTGATCACGTGGCGAGCCTTGGCCAAGAGTCCACAGCAGATCGGCGTTTTCCCCGGAGGTGTGGCGCGTCGACTCGTTCGTACTGCGATCCTGTCCCGCATAAAGCAGCTGACGGCCCCGTCCACGGCCCAGACACCAACGACTCAAATGACCGGATGGAGGCTGGCGATACGGCCGTGGAGATGGCGCTCCGCGTTCATCCGCTGGTACGAGCACGCTTCCGGGGTGAACCGGGCATCCACCGAAAGTGTCGCTGTTTCTCCCGCCGCGGAGCAGCCAGCTTCGGCTCCGGCCGCATGATCGGCCGCTGGGCCGCCTGCGCGAGCGGACCTTCCGCCGCGACGGGATCCGATGTAGTGAGCACCACATCAACCGTTGATGTGATGCTCGTGCGCGGCGTTCTGCAATCGTGCGGCGAGTCAGGGTTCGACCCGAGCCGGTCTGTCCGGTTTCATCGGCGATGTAGCTTCCCCACGGCGGCGTAGCTACACACCGTCGACCGCGGCCACACACCGAACCCGGCCAGGCACTCGTCGTCGTTGCCGTGGTCGGGCCGCCACAGGTCTGCGGTGACCAGGCCGGGATCGAGTAGCAGCAACGGTGCGAGCATCTGTTCGACCTCGTCGCGATCGCGTGGCCGATACCGGATGCCTGCCGAGGCCAGTGTTTCGACGGCGGTGTCGATGTCGCTGTCGTGCAGGTCGGCGGCGGTGTGGGTGAACACCAGCCAGGATCTGTCGGGTAGATGCTGGAGTAGTGACGCCACCAGTGCGGGTGCGTCGGAGAGGAATTCGGCGGTCCCGGACAGGCATACCGCGATCGGTGTCGAGATATCGAGTCTTGTCGTGAGGAGTTCGGTGATGCTGGCGAAGTTTGTCAGGTCGGCGGTTGCGAACGTGGAGTTGGGCCCGGTCATCAGGGCGAGGGCGTGGGCGGCGACGTAGGGGTCGTGGTCGAGGTAGAGGGTGCGAGCGCTCGGGTTCTGGTTGGCGGCGACGTCGTGGATCTGGGGTGCGTTCGGGTATCCGCAGCCGAGTTCGACGATCTGGGTTATCCCGTGGTCGCCGACGAGGTGCTCCATCGCGCGCAGCATGAACGCGCGGGCCTGGGTGACCGCGACGCGGAAGGTGGTGTTGGCACTGAGTTTGTCGGCGATGTGGCGGTCGATGAGGTAGGCGTCTTTGCCACCGTGGATCGCATCGAAGACCCTGGCTGGGTTGGGCTCCCTCGCGTCGAGTATGCCGTCACGGTGGGTACTCGTGGCGGAGCCGGTGCCGGGTGTGCAGGTGTCGGCCACTACGGTTCCTCGCTGATCTCGGTGATCTTGTTGACGCCGTCGGGGTCGGTGGCGGTGTGGAAGATCAGGGTGGCCAACAGCTCTGGTGCGGCGTCGGGGCGTTGTTCGCGGACATGGACCTGCCATCGTGCCGGTGCGGTCGGCACGATGGACACGCAGTACTTCGTCCCGGCTGGGACGGTGTCGATTCCGGCCTGGATCACCTCGGCGGAGGGCACTTTCGCGTCGGCGGTGACGAATTCGCGGGCCGTGGTGCCGGATCTTTCGACGTAGTAGGCGTGTTGGAAGGCGAAGATCACCGAGACGGCGTTGGTCGTATCACCAGGGTCGGTGCCCGAGGCCAGCGCAGGCGTGCGGGTGTGCGGGCAGTCCGCGATCGCGTAGGTGGGTGAGCTCGGCGCGACGACCGAAGGTATGGGCAACGGGTCGGGCAGCGGTGTCAGCGGCGCCTCGGTGGCGGGTGACTCGGTGTCGGGCAGTACCAGCGTGATCACGACCAGGACCAGCAAGGCGATGCCGAATGCGGCGGCGAGCCCAGCGATGACCCGGCCCGGGCCTCGGTCAGCGCGCGCGGGCGCGAAGCTGCGGCCGACCTGCCGGAACCCCGGCGGCGCTGCCGGGGTCCCGTGATCGGTGTCGCGGTGGTCGGTGGGCTGGCTCCAGTCCGACCAGTCACCGACCCACCCGTCCTCGGTATCGGATCGGTCGTCGGGATGCTGGAGTTCGTCGTCGGGTTGGTCGTCGTCGCTGTCGGCGGGCGGAGTGTATCGGCGCAGATCCAACGGGCTCTCGCTCACGACGGCACCGCCCCGATGACCGGGACGACGACACCTGCCGGGTCCCCGGCGATCGAGGCCGGGGCCGTGACCCCTGCTTGGGTACGCGGCTTGTGCTCCCCCTCGTCCCCGGCTGCCGACTGGGCTCCCGCGGGCGGGACCACTGCGGTCGTGGGCGCGCCCGCGGTGTTCGGCACAACCCCTGGTTGTCCGGTGCCGCCGGGCCCGGTCGGTGCGGCTGGCTTCGGGTCGGCCGTGTTCGGGCCTGCGGAGGGCTCAGGTTTCGGCGCGGCGGCCGGGGAACCCCCGGCATTCGTTCCGGTGCCAGTACCGGCTGCGGCACCGCCTGCGGGTTTGTCGGAACCGCCGAAGTTGATGACCGGTGCGGCTGGCGTGGTGGTGAGGTTCGTGGCGGCGGTGCCGCTGTTGGTTGCCGCTGGTGGGATGGTCGCGTTGTCGCCTGTGCCGGTGAGCGCGGCGGTGATGGTGTCACCGGCTTCGGCGCCGAGGGTGTCGATGGCGTGCGTGGCGACGCCTGCTCCTTCGGTGATCAGGGTGGTCAGGACTTCGGCGCCGGAGGTGATCAGCTGGGTGCCCACGGTGGTGGCGGCTTCGATCGCCGCGGTCCCGAGGGCTTGTTGCATCGCGATAACAGGGTCGGTCGAGGTTGCGTTGGTGTCGGGCGCTGTGGCGGAGGCGTCATCGCCTGCGGTGGTGTCGTCGGTGGGCAGGGAAGGGTCGCCGGTCGAGGGGCCGCCGCCGGTGCCCAGGCTCGACTTCGGGGTTGTATAGGACTTCTCGCCGAGCTTGCTGCTGTAGCTGTCGTAGTCGGCTTGGGCGCCCTGCACAGTGGACAGGGCGCTGCTGTACATCTCGCGGGCCAGGTCGATCACCTGCGTTACGCCTCGGTCGTTGGGGGAGACTTTCAGGATCTGGCGGGCTTGGGTGGCGAAGTCGTCGAGTTCGGCATCGAGCGCGGCGGAGGCGGCGGTGTTGGTGCCGACCGCGGCGTCGATCAGCGTGGCGAAGTCACCGGAATCGGCACTGCTGTCGACGATCTGGGTGCGTGTGCCGCGGATCGCGGGGATTGCGGTGTCGGCCGCCGCTGAGGTCCAGGTCGACTCGAGGTCCGTGGCTCTGACCCGGTGCGGGGCTTCGGTCGCGTCGAGTTGGGTGATCGCGGTGTTCAGCAGGGCGATCGCGTCGGTGGAATCCCCGGTGCCGTCGAACGCTGCCCGCAGTTCGGTGATCGGTTTCGACAGGTAGGTGATGATCGCGTCCGGATCCGGTGCCGCGGTGCTGGTGGCGGGTTTGGTGCGGGTGACCATCACTGTCCTTCGGAGATGGTGGACAGGTTCGCGGCGAGCTGCTGGTCGTGACTGACAAAGCGTGTTCGGCAGGTCTCGACGTGCCCGGCCTGGTCAGTGACCGCGTTCGCGCAACCCTCGAGGTGGGTGGCGTGCTCGACCAGCGCTGCGATGAGCTGGGTGCGGAACTCGGCGCCGATCAACCCCAGACCCGGAACTGCGGCGGCGGCGGCGGTCGTGGCGTGGGTGGCAGCGGTGAGGTCACCGACAACCTGGGTTCGTGTCACCGTCACGAACTCCTGCGCGGTGGTCGGGTCGAAATCGAGCGACATGATGCCCCCTTCGAATAGTGGTGTGGAGATGGACGAGTCCGGTCGAGATGTCACAGTGACGAAGGATGTGCACGCGCAGGCCCGCCTGCCGATGGCGGCCAGCGCCGAACCGGTTGGGAATATGGGCTCGTGCTCGGGTCCGTCGGGGCCAGCAGTGCGTCGATGTCCAAGACCTGCCACGTCGCGAGGTTGAGGTGGCGGGCGCCGAGTGCGGCGGCGGCGATCGCTTCGACCAGCACGGGCCGATGGACGCCGAACCCGCTGTGCTGGTGCGGTCGCAGACCGTAGTGGGCCAGCAGGGCGATGAGGTCTGTGCGGGCTCCGTCGACGTCGTTGCTCAGGTCGAGCAGCGCCAGCGCCGTGGAGCGGCTGGTGTGGCGGCGTTCCCAGCGGCGGTTCAACGCCGCGACTGCTCTGGTCGGCTCGAATCGGCGTAGGTGGGGCAGCGGATCGAAGGCCGCCATCGCGCGAGCGCGTCGCCGTGCCTGGTTCAACCCGGTCACGAACTCGCGGTGGACGCGGTCATGGAATCCGTGATGGATGAACAACTGCCAGGCCAACACGGCCGTATGTATCCGGGCCTCGCGGGCCAGGGTGGCGTCGGTGGCTGGGAAGCTGAGGTAGGCCAGGGCAGTCGCGGTGGACGACAAGGCCAGTCCGGCGATGGTCGTGTGGGCGATCGTGTCGGGCAGGCGCGGTTTCGACTGGCCGCGCAGGACACAGACCTGCCGATCCGGGCGGGGATTGCGGGTCGTCATCAGTTGCCGATCATGGCGTTCATGATGGTTCCGGCGCTGGTGGCGATGGCGCCGCCGATCATGGCTCCGGCGATCATCTTCGGCGATTCCAGGCCGCCGCCGGTCCATTTCTCCCACGCGAACTTTCCGCCCGCGTAGGTGATGGCCACGACCCCCGACAGCAGGACGAACCAGGTGAGGTACTGCACCAGCTGCAGGATCTTGTTCGACATCGGCGGCGCCTCGGGGGTGGGGTTGCTCAGCTGTGCGAGCAGGTCGTGACCGGCGGCGAGCACAACGTTCATCAGGTGGTCGGCCTTTCGAGAATGGGATGCGACACGGTCAGCGGGTGGGGCCGCTGACGCCGGGCTGGCGTGGGATCGATGAGGTCGACGGCGCGGAGGTGTTGCGGTGGATGCCGGGTTGTTGCGGCGCTGCGACCGTGGCGGGCACGGAAGGATCTGGAGGGTCGGGGAGAGCAGTCGGTGGGGAGGCGATGTGTTGGGGGGCTCCCACCACCTCACCCAGCGAGGGGCCTGGGGAGGTGGTGGGAGCGGGCAGGTCCACGTGACGGAACGTGGACGTAGTCGAGGAAAGCCCCGCGGCCGGCGTCGTGGTCGGCGCTGTGGTGGTATTCGAGGTCGAGTGGCTCGCGTGCAGGGGTGTTCCGGCGGCGTCGTGGGCGGCGGCGGCCAACCACGCGCCGGCCCATGCGGCGGGGGAAGGACCGTCGCCGATCGGCCGTGAGTAGGCGTCATGACGCATGCCCGTTTGCCAGAGCCGCACCCAGGTCGTGAGGTCGAGCAGGGCGTGGTTGTCGGCGATCTCACGGCGCACGACGTCGAAGGCCGCCGCGACGAGTCGATCCGAGGTGGTTGGAGGGATCAGCTCGGTGATCGCGGTGGTGAACTTCTCACCCAGCATCGCCACTGCGGCCGCGGGGTGAGACAACCCGACAGTGCCCAACTGGGCGAGGGTAGCCGGATTCAGGACCGAGGCCGCCAGCACGTGGACCGCGTTCAGCCCGATCACGCCGACCCGCATCACCGCCGCCAACGCCGCGTTCACCTCGAGCGGGGTGCGGGGATCGGAGGCCTCGGCCAGCCGCTGGGAGATCGACTTCGACGGCGACACTTCCCATTCGGTCAACGAGGCCCCGGAAACGTCGTCCTCGACGGCGGTCGAGACGGCCTCGAGTGAGGTGTAGGCCAGGGCTTGCCCGATCGAGACCAGCGAGGCGATCGGATCACCGGCCGACAGCAGCGACTGCGACGCCACCCCGGCGGCCGCCCGCAAGATCGCCGACCCGGTCGGTGTGTCGCAGGCCAGATCGCCTGCGACACACAGATTCGCCACCCGACCGGTCAGGGCGCCGTAGTCTGCGACGATGTCACGTTGCGGGCCGATGCCGCCACCGGAGGCCACCGACGGAAACGGCGCGGCGGGCAGCAGCGCCAGATGTCGACCACTGGTGCCCGGTGCCGGGGCCGGGGCGAGGGCATCGGTTCCCGGGAAGACTGGGGCGCCGGGGCTGCGGGTCGGGTCGGCCATCAACACCACGGCCGCGACCGCCTCGGCAGGCACGACCCCCTGTCCCGCGCCGACCTGCTGAGCCACCAGCGAAACCACGTGCGCGCCTTGGGAATAACCCAGCAGCGCGACACGGGTCTGCGGGCACGCCGAATGCACCTGCCGCATCATTGATTCCGTGCGTACGACACCGGTAGCGACCGATTCCGCATACGGCACGGTTGAGGCGCCGACCGCGCCGCCGAACCCGGCCGGATACGGCACATACGCGCGGTCGACCAAACCGGGATCGCTGGCCGCGGCCATCATCGGACGCACCGCCAGCGACAGCATCCCGGTGTCAGTGCTCGGCGCGGCATCCGGTGACGACTCGCCGGTACCCTGCACGGCGAAGACATACAGCGCAGGGCACGCGCCCAGCGCGAGGACGGTTGAGGGCGCCGCGGCCGGGGGCGAGGACGGTGCCCCAGCCGCTGGCGTGGCTGCCGTGACCATTACGGCCACGCCGAGGACGGCGGTGACCAGGCGGGCGGGCATCAGGGATGCTCCGGCGTGTGTGCCGTTGCGCCGAGACCGGCCCACCAGATGCTCAACGGGACGCGTCGTCGGCCGGCGGCGAGGTCGGTGAGGAGTCCGTCGAGCGCCACGGCGAGCTCGAACAACGGGCCCCACACCATGATCAGGCTGGTCGCTGTATGGGAGTCATCGAGCCGCGCGGCGTATCCGGCCATCCGTGCGAGACTCATCGCGACAGTCTCGGTGTGTGGGGGAGTCGCGATCGACGGTACAGGCAACGCTTCGGCGACAGCGGTATCGATTCGGCGCATCTGCTCGGCCCGTGCCGCGCTAAGCCGTTCACCAGCCAGCCCCTCGGCGCGGGCGATCTCCACCAGCTCGACAGCGCCGGCCAGGATCGGGTCGGCCAAGTCCTCACCCTCGCTCCAGCCCAGGACCGCACCGAGAATTTTCATGCCGGTCGGCAGCGGCGAATCCTGTTCGAATGCAGTGGAAGTCATGACGGCGGCTCCTGAAAATGGCATCGATCGGTCGAGAGAGGCTGCGGGCACAGCGATGTCGGTGTCCGGTCGGCCGGGGCCTGGCCGACCGGACACACGGTGGGGTCAGTGGCCGGCGTGCAGGGCCAGCACACGGGTGAGCACGACCGTTGCGTCCTGGCCGTAGACGGCTTGGCCGTGCAGGCGGTCGAACAGCCGCGCGGCCAAGGCGACGTCGCGCGGGGAGGTGGCGACCACCTCCCCGGTCGCGGTTTCGGACTCCACGCGGGCGGTGTCGTGCAGGACGAACTCGGGTGCCGGACCCACGAAACGCGCGTTGAGCGGCACGATCCCGATCCGCACGTGCGGGCGCGCATCGAGCTGGTCACGCAACGCGAGGATCTGCTCGGCCATGATCTCGCTGCTGCCGACGACGTGATGGAGCGCCGATTCCCCGATCAGGAAATGGAAGTCACGCTCATCTCGGTCCAGGATCTGTTGGCGCTTCATCCGTGCGGCGACCGTCTCGTCGAGGTCGTCGGGAACTTCGAGCACCCCGAAGCACTCGGACAGGATCGCCCGCGCGTAGTCCTCGGTCTGGACGAGCCCGATCACGATGTCGGGGTTCCAGGCTCGCTGCTGGGTGACGCGTTCCTCGATCGCGATCAGGCTGCGCTGCAACGGCGCCAGCCCGTCGACGGTGTGGTCGTAGATGCTGGTGTAGGACATGATGTTCTTCCTTGCTATTCGGTGTGGAGCGACCGGTCAGTCGCGGTGTGCTGTGGTCAGGCGGCGTCGAGTAGGCCGCGAGCGGCGTCGCGGGTGATCGTGTAGACGAGCTCGAAGTCGGCCAGGGCGCCGGGGCGAGGCGGGCTCAGCCATACCCGTGTCGGGTCGCCCGGGGTCGGCAGCGGGATCGGGGAACCCGGCGCGGTGCGGATGGCTTGCACCTTCGAGCCGCGCGGGAAGATGTTGATCAGGCGCGGGTCCTCGGCTCGGATCGCGGTCGTCAAGAACATGCGCTGCCCTGTCGCGGTGTTGTGCACGATTGGTGTCTGAATCCTGCTGTGCTGCAACTGGTCTGCAACCTTGTCGGCGAGCCGGTCGCAGACCTGGATGCCGTGGATCTGGTCGGCGGGCAGCACGATGTTGTCGTGGCTGTCGAGCACGACCCGCCAGCCGAATTGCCGGTAGGCGGCGCAGCGGTGCGCGGGCGTCTCGGTCACGGATGTAGCCACAGGACCTCACAAGGCATTCGATGTTTCGGTAGATATCCATCGCTGACTTCGAGGGCAGTGATGGAGGTACGAGGATGGATCCGGCACTCGCGCAAGAAGTTCCGCACAGCCGAGACACACCCGCTGAAGTCGGCGACCAGCCCGCCACTGATCACTCGCAGGTGAGTGTCGGGCTCATCGGGGCGGGGTGATCCAGACCGCGGCATGGCAAGCTCCGGCGCCGCTTATCGGCAGGCCAGGATCGTGGAGACCACGACCTCAGCGCTCGGCCGATAGGGATCCAAGGGTTCGTGCGGTAGCCAACGTCGCGCCGGGTCACGGGGCGAGGGCAGCAACACCTCGTCGCCCTCGGCAGCGAGCACCGCCCCGGTACTGGACAGAGCCGCGAAGCTGGCACCGCCGCGTAGGTGAGCGGGTACGGGACCGGTAAGGATGGTCAGCCGTGGCTGGGTGGTGTCACTGCGTACGATCACCGGGCCGGGCCACGGCAAAGCCGCGACTACTCGCTGGCCGAACGCGGAGGCCAACTCGATGGCGCCGACGGTCCCGACCCGCAACACGATCTGGCTCGTGGATTCCCGAACGAACACATCGAACCCGCAGGAGTTGCGGTAAGAGCTGGCACGGTGAATCACCTTGTCCACCGCCAGGAAACGCGTGCTGGTCATCGCGCACCGCCCTGCTGTAGGAAACGACGGACCGCGTCGAGGACCGAGGTGGTCGTCGGTCGTTGCCGACTGGTCGGGGGTGACTCCCATGCTCGACACGAGCCAGCGTTGCCCGCAGCGGGCGTCGGGAGACCGATCCGGGCACCGGAAGCCAGCACCACGACGCCGTTGACCCACAACCGCGTAGCGTCAGGGAGTGCCTCGATCCTGCGGTCCGAATCGGTGAGGAACGTCCACGTCCCGGACTTGGGATGCGACACGATCGGACCACAACTCACCTCCACACGCCCGAGCTCACTTCGAACCCGTCGGCCGAGAGCGCTGGGAACCATGACCGCCTGAACCCGCCCAGCCACGACAACGATCTGGCCGGAGACTGGATCAGGCACGGCCGGCAACTGGCACACCTGCTCGTAGTAGGCGCATCGCGCAGCCACGGTGACGCCTTCCAGCTGCAGGGCGTGCGCGCACGGACCTGCGGTCGAACGCTGGGCGGCATCATCTGGGTGACATAGGGTTGTAGAGCTCGTGAGGTAGGCCGTCATCGGGTCCTCCACGGTCGTGGCGGGTGGGTATTTCGGATCGGGTGCGAGGCAGCCCCGCACGTCTATTTCTGGCGGTGGGAGTCGACCCGTCGTACTTGGACAGCCTGCGGTCCACGGTCGCTGTCGGTGATCTCGAACTGGACATGATCGTTCTCGGAGAGCGCGCGAAAGCCCTGTCCGATGATCCCGGAGTAGTGGACGAACACATCGGGGCCGGCATCGCGCGCGATGAACCCGAAACCCTTCTCGGCGCTGAACCACTTGACAGTCCCGGTGATTGACATGTGTAACTTCTTTCGTTGAGTGACGCCCGCGCGCGGGGCCGGGCTTGTTGGGTGGGTACACCCCCCGGGGGAAGGACCGTTCACCGTGCGGCTAGGGCTGCCAGGATCGACACCGGGGACGGTCGGTACCTATCGGTCGGGGCAGCCGCGTGCCAACGCCGAGCGGGATCATCGGGTGAGGGCAGCAAGATCTCGGCACCTTCGGCGACCATCGTGGCCCCGCACCGATCCAGGACCGTGGTCGTCGGCACACTGTGACGCACATGCGTCGGAATCGGCGCGGTGAGGAACGTCCAGGTCGTGCGGTGACCGGCAGCGAGGTTGATGATCGTTGGAACAGGGAGCTCCAGCCGTCTAGTCAGCTTCGGGGCAAGCGGAACCGGTACGACGATCGCGCCGATGCTTCCGGCCGCGACGAAGATTAATCCGCTCCCTGCGCGCAGGAATGCAGGGAGCCCGCAGACGGTGTTGTAGTAGTTCACCTGCCCCACCGCAGCGGCGGGAAGCGCGGCGCGTGGCTTCAAGGTCGGGAATCGGGTCACCGCGGACCGCCCTTCGAAAAGTTCTCGCTGACAGCGGCGATGACCATCGACGTGGTCGGGCGCAGGTTGTAGCGCGGGGCGACGATCCACTCCCGACGCGTCGCCGCGTGCTTGAGTGGGCTCGGCAGCTCGATGACCGCGTTGGAGGTCAGGACGAACACCCGGTCACGCACCGAGGCGGGAAGGCCAGCTTGGCGGTATTCGGCCGCACAGACTCTCGCTGATCGTGGTGGTGCGCCGAGAGACCCGTTACTGCCGAGTGTCGATGCGGGTAGGGGCGCAAGGGCTTGGCTCATGGGTCCGGTTCTCCTAACAGTGCGATTCCGGTACTGGCGATGTCGAGGTGCGCGGGGCTGACCTTGAACGGGTTGGCCGGCTTGCCTCTGTTTGTCTAGACAACCAGCGGTGTGCGTCCACGCCTATGGGTTCGGCGTCCACACCGCGTCCACATCCGCGATCGCACGGCGCGATTTCTGGCCGGTGTACAAGAAATGGGTGTGCCAGATAGCCGATGTGGACGTTGGCGTGGCGCAGGCCTCGGTACGGGTAGAGGAGTTGATCGCAAAGGATGCGTGGCCTGATCGGCGGGCCTTGTGCCGGGCTGAAATGCACTCGGACGTGCAAATGCACTTGCAGGTCGCCAAGCTGGGAACGGACGAGAGTCCCGGGCTTCCACAGAGTGTCCACAGGCTGGAATGATTCGCCGGTATGGACGGTCACGCCGTTATTGTTGGTGCACAACTCCGAGCCGCTCGGGAAGCGGCAGGCGTCTCCTTGTCAGTGGTGGCTGGGGAACTACACCGGGGAAAGTCCGCGGTGGCCTACTACGAGACCGGTAAGCGCGCTGCGCCACCGGATGTCATAGCGTGGTACGAGAAGCGGTTCGGCGGGTTAGCAGATCCTGTGGCTTCCCTCGCCGACCTCGGAAAGGCTGACGTGGAACGACGTGCATTCCTGCGTAGTGGCTATTCCACCGCGTTGAGTGCTTCGATGGTCTTGCCTGGGTCGCTGGAGCGGTCGGGACCGGTGGTCAGGTCAGTGCCGTCGCTTCGCCGGGTAGGTGCTTCCGATGTCGAAGAGGTCCGCCAGATCATGGTGTTCTTCTCCCAGATCGATCAGCGCCGGGGCGGAGGACACGGGCGCAGCGCGGTGGTCCAGTACCTGAGTGAGGAAGTTGTGGCCTACTTGCACGGGTCCTACCCCGATGATCGTGTGCGTCGCGACATGTTCTCCGCTGCGGCAGAGATGGCGTACCTAGCCGGCTGGATGGCGTTCGACAACGACGAGCACTACACCGCTCAACGCTACTTCGGTACCGCCACCAAACTTGCCGCAGAGGCAGATGACGAACCGCTGGCGGGACATATCCTGCGCGCGATGGCACATCAAGCGATAGACCTCGGCCACCACAGCGATGGGCTCGCTCTCGCAGAAGCCTCGGTGAGCGGTGGTCGCTACCGCACCGCGACACCGAAGGAGCGGTCACTGCTGATGGTCGTATACGCCAAAGCGCTCAGCGCGGCCAACAATAGCCGCGCGGCGGCGACCGCGCTACTGGCCGCCGAAGAAGATCTCGCCTCGGCCTCGGACACTGTCACAGAGCCAGCTCGCGTCTACTTCTTCTCTGAGGCCAGCCTGGCCCACGAGACCGGCTGCGCGCTGCGCGACTCCGGCGACCTACGCGGCGCCGCGGCGCAGTTCGAGGTGAGTGTCCGCAAGCGCAAGGCATCGGCCTTCGCACGCACGCACGCGGTTACTCTCGGCTACCTCGGATCAATCCAGGCCCGCCAGGGCGATCTGGAACAGGCCTGCGCGACGTGGTCGTCGGCGCTATCAGCGATGGGTACGGTCCAATCGGGACGTACCCGCCGCGTCGCCCGCGACATCCGCGCCACAGTCGCGCCACACCTCGGCGCGGCCGTTGCGGGCGTGGCGGAGGTCCATCAACAAGCCGCTGAGTATCTTGCAGCACAACAAATCTAGGGGAAGTCATGAGTGACGAGACATTCGAAGTCGTGCCGATTGCCCATGTCGTCGGAGGGCGCGCAGAACCGACCGACGACCATTGGGCCGGCACTGAGGCGATCATCCGAATTGATGACCCACGTTTCACCGAGGACTCGGTGAAAGGCCTCGAACAGTTCAGTCACCTTGAGATCGTGTTCCGATTCCATCTGACCGACCAGAACGACCTGCACTTCGGTGCACGCAGCGCCCGCGACAACCCCGACTGGCCCCAGGTCGGCATATTCGGCCACCGAAACATGCGCCGGGTAAACTGGTTGGGAGTGTCCCGTACCCGGCTGCTGCGGGTCGATGGCTTGGACCTGCACGTTAAGGAGCTCGATGCCGTCGACGGGACACCAGTGCTCGATATCAAGCCATGGTTCGCCGAATTCGGACCCCGAGGCCGGATCGAGCAGGCGCCATGGTCCATCGAAATGCTCCGCGACTATTACTGACCACGGACTACCATTCCTCGCCGTTGAGGCGCGCGAAGTACGCGTCGTCCGCTGCTTGGATCTCCGCTTCGGTCAAGCGAGCACGTTCAGTGCTCGATGTCTGCGAGGGCTCTCCGTTCAGCCCCTCGATACCCAGTCGTAGCTGTGGGTCTGCGGTCTGGAGAAGCTTCGCGGTCTGGGTTTGGATATCTGACCGTGCACTGCGGTGGATTTCTACGAGTGCGTGGCTTAGCTGCGAGGAGCTCCAGGACATTGCGCTGGGTGCGATCTGCAGTGAGGTGATGTCGCCGTTGGCGTCGACTTCGATCGATACGCCTCTCGCGGTGCCGCGGCCCCGTAGCCGCGACAGGGCGGTGGAGAATTCGTTGGCGCTGCGCCGGAGGACGCGGAGGTGCTCTTCGAGTTCCCTGTCCCAGTCTTCGGTCGAGCTCACGGTTGACCGTCGCCTTCATCGTCGACGAATAGGGAACGAATCTCGGGCTTGTTCGAGATCATCTCGATCAACCACAGAGGGGACTGTCCGCGGTGGTTCTCGATGCGGGCGTCAGCACCCCGGTCCCGCAGCAGCCGGACGACCTCGGGTGTGCTCCAGGGGCTGCGGAACGCGTAGAACAGGGGGGTGTCGCCCTTGTCGTCTTGGGCGTTGGGGTCAGCGCCTGCGTCCAATAGTGTTGCCACGGTGTCGATCCCGCCGTATTGGGCGGCGAAGTGCAAGGGAGCGAGCCCGGCTTCGTCGCGGTCGTTGGGGTCATAGCCCTCGGCGAGCAGCTGCTGGATCTCCGCGGCGCGGGCACCGTTGGTGTCGGCGGCGGCGTAGTGCAGTTCGGTGCGTCCCGCGCGGTCGCGTTGGATTTGTGGCTTCTTCGGTTTTTTCCACACAGTCGACCCCTTTTATCTCGGCGCTTCGTAGATGTGTCGGGAGTTTCCGGGCGCGTCTTCGATTCGATAGAAGCTCGGATTGTTGACGTAGTCCCGGAATTCGGCCCACGTCATGTTCTGTCGCAGCGCTTCTTCGCGTAGGCGCCAGAATTCGTGACCTGCTTCGTGTCCCATGACCGGTGTCGAGTTGACAGGGTACTTCATGCCGTTGGCGCCGAGATAGTACTCATTGCGTGCGTCCATCGGGAGTTGACGGATCGCTGGGTCGGCGTACTTGCCGCTCACTGGGATGAGCACGGTGGGGTCGGTGGCGCTGAGGTAGAACTCTTGACCGTTGACGGTCACTTTCGGTGCCGCCTCCTGCACCGGTCTGGTCGTGGTCACTCGCAGGTACGGCCGGGTCCGCGACAACAGTCGCAGGTCGTCCAGTGTCAGGGGGTTGATCGCGCCGGTCGCCTCGGCGGTGGCGAGCCCGGCTTGGGCGGCCAGCAGCGGGGACAGTTCGGCGACCGAGCGGGCGAACGCGCCTGAGGCCGCGACGACCGGCAAGCCGGTCATCTGCGCGGTGGTCGCGAGGTTGCGGCACAGGGTGGCGATTCTGCTGCCCACGACCGCCGCTCGCGCGGCCAAGGCCGCGGTTCCGCCTGCGGCGGTGAGGCCGAAGCTGTAGCTGGCCAGGCCCCAGGACACGACTTCGCCGATGACGAAGACCGCGGCAAACTCGCCGAGGAGGGTCAGGATCTCCTTGCGGGTGTTCTCGATCGCGAGGGCGTAGTCGGCGCAGGATTTCGCGAGGATCTTGAACTGGGCGGTGAGGGTTTTGCCCTGGTTCTCGAGGATGGTGATCTGGTCGAGGATCTGCTGGACTTCGGGGGTTTGCTGTCCGCTGATCGCGTCTCGGGCGGCTTGGAAGCTGTGGTAGGGCAGCAGTTCGTCGCCGTAGAAGCTCCACTGGGTGGCGACGTTGCGCAGATTCTCGGGGTTGCCGCTGGGCCACACCTCGCCCTGGGTGTACTCGGCGATCTTGTCCCACCACGACGGCGCCTCCGAGCTGCCACCGAACAGGGCAGGCAAAGTGATCGGTTGCATCCACGCCAGCGAGCCCGCGCCGAAGGCCAGGTCGGTGTCGGCGCCACCGATGACCGAGAGTTGGTTGGCGTTGGCGTGGTTGGTCGCGGTGACCTCGAGCAGGTCGTGCATCTGGGCGAGCCCGCTCACCCAGGCCGCGGCCGCGGTCATCGCGTCCTTGGCGGCGGGGTCGAAGCTGGCCGACCAGTCCCGGCCGGGCTTGTCACTGCCCGCGCAGCCACCGTATTGCTGCAGGTTGGCGGCCATGGCACGGATCTTGGCCGACGCCAGGCCGTGGGCGTTTTTGAAGACGGTTGCCGCGGTGCGGATTTCGGTGGGAGTGACGATCACCGGCGCCATCTACGGCCACATCCGGGTGTTGTGGGTGATGGCTCGGGTGTAGTTGGTGTGCGCGATGCGGGCGACCTCACGTAGTTCGTCGAGGTTTTCCTGCATCTCATCGACGCCGGCGACCCATTTGTCGTGGGCGGCGCGCTGGGCGGTCGCGGCCTCGCTGGCCCAGCTCAAATGCAGCTCGGCGATGCGGCGTTCGACATCGGTCAACCAGCCCGCGACCTCGGCCCCGAACGCTTGCATGGTCGTGATCGCGGCGTCGAGCTGTTCGAGGTCGACCCGGAACCGGTCATCGCCGGTCACGGCAGCTGTCCGTGGAGGCGCTCGGTGGCCGCGGCGTTGGCCTGGTCTTGGGTTTCGTAGGCGTTGGCGGCCTCGAGGAGCTTGTCGGCAGACTCTGTCAACGCGGCGGCGACGGTTTCGGCGCCGGCTTTCCATTCCAGCCAGCTCTCCTCGTAGGCGGAGGCGGCCTTGCCCTGCCAGCCATCGGCGAGGAGTTCCTTGCCGATGGTGTCGTCGAGCTTCTTCACCCGGTCCCGGATTGCAGTTGCTTGGCCGGCAACGAACGCCGCGGTGCTGCGCAGCGCGCCGACGTCGACATGCAGCTCACCCTCACCCGACACCAAAGATTCCCCCTCGTGCTCCAGCCAGCGCCGACGAACCGTCCTCTTACCCTTTACCCTGTTGGACGCACCCGGTTCCGGTTCCACAGACTATCGAATCCGACGATGTGGACGCGCGAGTGCGAGCCGACCTCTACCTCCGATAGTTCTTCAGCACCACTGACATCGCCGCGCGAGACGGTGTCAATGCTGGCGCACTGACCCAACTAGCCCGCGACTACGAGTTCCCCTCCGCGCGCCTGGACGGCGACCATCTATCAACGTTGTCCCGTGCCTGGCTCCACCAGCAATACATCACGCAAGGCCGCACACTGTCCGAGTTAGCCGAAGAGATCGGTACGTCCTGGAGTTCCCTGGCCAGACAGGCCCAGCGTCACAACATCCCGCTGAGTCGGCTCGAGAGCCGACTCAGCGGTGAATCCACCTGCGCTCCAGCCGAAATCGAGCATGTACCCGAGGTGTTGCGGTCTGTGCTTACCATGACCGACTGGATTGCTCGACGCGACGAACTCGCCGAGACCAGCCACCACCCCACCATGGCCGCCGCGGCGGGGGAGTTTCGATATACCGGGCCAACTCCTTAGAGTCCCAAGATCGGCCAGTCGTCATCTCTGAGCCTTCAGCTGGTTGTGCCGGGATAGGACTGGCCACCGAGATAGGCGTCCATGTTGGCGATGATTCCGGCGATCCGGTCGTGTCCCCACTCTGCGACGGACGCGTTGGACAGAGCGCCACTGACAAAGTTCAGCACGAAGCAGTCCCGCAGGACCAGGTAGGGCTCAAGCAGGTCGTCGAGCTCGTCGGGCAGTGGGAAGATCCCGGCATAGCCGTCGAGGAAGTCCCGAGTGAACTTCTCGTAGGCGCCGGGAGTGGTGTGGGCGATCCGGTGGATCGAGGAGAGCACGGTCGCGATGTCGAGGATCGGGCTTCCCCATCCGCAGTCGTCGAAGTCGATGACCCCGACGCCGCCGTTCGGCAGCGCGATCATGTTCTCGCGGTGCAGGTCACCGTGGATCCGTGTGTGCTCTGACGGGTCGGTCGCGAGCGCCTGGGTTACCCGGTCAGCGACGGCGCGCAGGGTCTCGCGGCCGTGGTCTCCGAGGTTCACGGTGGCGTCGGGGTCGGTCAGCGCCGCGCCTTTGAGCAGGATGGTTTCGTAATCCCATGTCGGCCGGTCGAAGGCGGGGATGTCGACGGTGGCGGCGTTGCGGTGCAGGTGCGCGGTGGCCGCGCCCATCTGCGCGGCGACCCCGGGCTGCTGATACGGCGGTTCGGCGGTGCCAGGTACCCAGTGCAGCAGCGCGAGGGTGGCGGGCTGGTCGTGGCCGGGAACGGTGACTGGCACGACGTGATCGCCGCTGGACGTGGTCACTGGTCCGGGGACTGCGACGCCGCCGGATGCGGCGAGGCTTTCGAGCCAGGCCATTTCGCTGCGTTGCTGGTCGGCGGGTCGACCGTCGCGGATGGACAGGCGCGCGACGTAGGAGGTCTCGCTCCTGATTGGGGTGACCCGCCAGACGGCGTTGTCCTCGTACTGCTGGAGCTCGAGCTCGGCGGTGGCCGGGATGCCGTAGTGGATCGGCAGGGCGGCGCGGGTCAGACCGTCGAGAACACCGAGCTGGTCGCTGTGGCTGAGGTCGGAGAACGTGGTTGGTGGCACGGCTTCCTCACGGGTTGGGTTCCGGCATGGTCAGGCCGGGCGGGGGCAGATTACAGCTTGGGGCGCGGATCGATTCGGGGTTTCGATGGCGCGGGCGCGCGTAGCGGCAGAGTCACAAGGATACGGAACCTTGCAGCACTTGAACAGGCATTTTCGTTCCGGCGGCCTGTTCGATGAGGCCCAGAAACTGGTCGCGGTAGGTGTCCCATTCGAGAGCGAGCGCGTCGCGATCCGGGCGATGGGCCGCCGCGTCGGAGTCGGTGGCGGTGAGCAGTTCGCGGATGTGGGAGGCGCACGCGACGATATCGTCGACGGGGACGAACTGGGCTGGCCCGCGGCCGCCCGCGCCGTCACGGTGGCCGGGGATGTCGGTCAGGATGAGCGGCAGGCTGTGCTGGCGGGCTTCGAGAACTGAGATGGGCACGCCTTCGAAGCGGCTCATCGAGACGAACCCAGCCGCGCCGGCGAGCACGCTGTCGACGAGGTCGCGCTGCCAGACCGCACCGAGCCAGACGACGCGATCGGCGATGTCGAGTTTCGCGGCGAGCTGGCGTAGCGCGATGGTCTGATCGCCGTCGCCGATGATGACCAGGCGGGCAGAGGTCGTGGTGTCGGCGAGCGCGCGGGCGAAGGCGCGCAGGAGGCTGTCGTGGCCCTTGTGTGGGTAGAGGCTCTGCACGGCAACGACATAGCGGTCCTGCGCCCAGGCCGCGCTCGGCGGCGTGACAGCGCCGGTGCGGGGCTCGGTCGCGTTGGTCAAGGTGGTGACCTTGGCGGCCGGGATGCCGACGTCGTCGAGGAGGAACCGGGTCGAGCGGCCGCCGACGGCGACGATGTGGTCTTCGCCGAGGGAAAGGACACGGTCGAGCAGGTTCTTGCCGCGGCTGCGCAGGTGGGAGTAGTCGGAGTGGCAGAACCGGACGACGGTGCGCGCCCGGCGCAGGGCGGGCCGGATCGCCGGATAGAGCCGACCGTCGCCGAATTCGAGCACCACGACCTTGTCGCGGACCAGCGCGGCAAGGAACAGATTGCGGCGCAGCCGGTTTCGTGGTGCGACGACCAGCTCGGCAGCGACGGGGAGTTCAGCGACGAGGGCGTTGTCGCGGCCGGGGTCGAGCACGCAAACGGTGACCTCATATCCGGCATCGAGCAGGACGCGGGCGTGTGAGAGCAGGACCCGTTCCAGGCCGCCGACGGTGAAGTGGCGCAGGATCAGGACGATCCGGTTGGTGGACATCGCGATTCTCCTTGATGAGGGGCTGGGCCCGCCGCCGCGGGCAGGCCCAGCCAGGGTGATCAGGCGGTGCGGTGGACCTTGTGCTGGGCGGCCTGGGCCAGGGGGCGGACCTCGAGCAGGTCGATGTCGACGTGCGGGGGCCGGGTGGCGCACCAGACGATGATCTCGGCGATGTCGGCGGGAACCAGCGGGTTCTCGACGCCGTGGTAGACGGCGTCGATGGCGGCTTGGTCGTTGTCGAATCGGGCGCGCATGAACTCGCCGCCACGTTCGTCGCCGCGCATCATGCCGGGGGCGACTTCGGTGATCCGGACGGGTTCGCCGTTGAGTTCCAAGCGCAGGGTTCCCACCATCGCGGTGAGGGCGTGCTTGCTGGCGGCGTAGGCGGCGCCGCGTTCGTAGGCGACGCGGCCGACCGTGGAGCCGAGGAACACGATGTGGCCGTGGTTGTCGATGAGCTGCGGGAGCAGGGCCTGGGTGGTTCGCAGGCTGCCGACGACGTTGGTGTCGTAGGTGGCGTGCCAGTCTGCGACGTCGCTGTCGGCGATGGTGGCTGCGGGCGTGGGGATCCCGGCGTTGTTGACCAGCAAGGTCAACGGCAGCGGGTGCTCGGCGACGGTGCGGGCGAGGTCGGCGACGGATTCGGCGTCGGTGACATCGAGGTGATGGTGGGCGATGCCGGTGGCAGTGGGAGCCTCGGTGCTCAGGCGGCGTGATGCCGCCAGCACGGTGTAGCCGGCGGTGTGGAGGGCGTGTGCGGTGGCCGCGCCGATGCCGACGCTCGCGCCGGTGACGACGGCCAGGCCGCGCGATTCGGTGGTGGACATGGTGTGCCTTCCTCAGGTATCGGATGGGGTCGGATCGGAGTTCATGGGTGGCCTCGCGCGCGATCGCGTTCAGGTGTCGAGCAGCCAGGCGTGGGCGGGGTCGGTGTGAAGGGCGAAGTGGTCGTCGATCTCGCCGTGGGCGGCCCACAGGTAGTAGAGGTCGTGACCGCCGGCCGCGGCGATGGCGTGGTAGCCGTGGGTGACCGTGGTGAGGCTGGTGCCGGTGACGACGGTGCAGCGGGCGTCGGCGACGGTGTCGTCGTATGTGAGCACCACACCGAAGCCGGTGGCGGGGCGGACCCGGAACGCGAAGGCCTCCTGCAGCGCGGTTTCGCGGGGAGGGTCGCTAATCGAGTGGCGATGCGGCGGGTAGGTCGACCAGCGGCCGTCGCGGGCGATGGTCTCGCCGAGCAGCAATCCGGAGGTTCGGGGCGGCGCCAGCAGCGTGGTGACCTCACGTTCCCAGCTGCCGTGTCCGCGCGTCTCCGGTGCCACGGCGGTGACGCGGGAGGCGGCCGGTCCGGTGGTGCGGTTGTCACGGAGCGGGGCTTGGACCTGGACCAGGTCGGCGCCCTCTGGTCCGGCAGTGATCGTTGCCGCGGTATCGGCGGGCAAGTACCAGCCGGTGGCGGGCGCGGTGAAGGGGTCGGCGCGCTCGGCGGTGTGGGTGTCGTCCCCGCTTCGGGTGGTGAGGTGGCCGGCGATCAGGATCAGCGCGGTCTCCTGGTCGGGGCGGGCCTCGATGGTGAGCTGCTCGGCCTCGGTGAGCAGATGTCGTGTCAGAGTCAGGCCGTTGGGTGTGCGAGCCAGCGTGGTGGTCATCTCGATGCTCCGAACGTCGTGGGATCTGGAATGGGCAGGGCCTGGTGGGAGAGGCTGGCGGGGTGGATGGTGGCGCCGGTGGCGACTGCGCACGCTGCGGCGGCCGCGGTGGCGAAGGGTGTGCGGTGCTGATCGGCCAGGGCGACGGGCAGGGCGGCCAGCATCGCGGTGTCGGCGCCAGCGTGGGTGCCTGGTTCGCGCGCGATCTCGTAGCGGGTGCTGGGGCCGGTGCGAGGGTGCAGGTAGACCAGGTGGGGGCCGGTGTGGGCGTCGTAGTGGATCGTGAGGGTGCCTGTCGTGCCGAACAGGTGGCAGGTGTAGCCCTCGTCGTCAGCGTTGGTGGTGAGCGTGTAGCGCGCGTGCACGCCGGTGTCGTAGGCGATCTCGGCGGCGATCGTGTCGTGGATATCGGTGCCGGGCAGCCACTGTGAGCTGCCTGGCTGGTAGTGGCGGTGTTGCAGGGTCGCAGTAACGGTGCACGGGTATGCGTGCAGCCACCAGGCGATCAGGTCGAGGTGGTGGCAGGCCTTGGTGACCTCGAGGCCACCCGACGCGGCGCGGCGGCGGTGCCAGCGCTGGAAGTAGCTGGCCGAATGAGAAGCGTTGAGCCGGTAGTGGAATTCGGCGTCGGCGACCGTGCCGATCAGACCGTCGGCGAGCATCTGGTGGACCTGGGTGTGGACGTTGGTGAAGCGCAGATTGTGCGCGACGAGCAGAGTCGTCCGGGTCTGCTGGGCGGCCTTTACGAGGGCGAAGGCGTCGGCGGCGGTGGTCGCCAGCGGCTTCTCCACCAGCACCGCGCACCGTGCGGCGAGGGCTCGCTCGGCGACGTGGCGGTGCTCGGCATCCGGTGTCGCGATGACCACCAGGTCGGGGTCGGTGTTGCCGAGGACCCGGTCGAGGTCGTCGGGTGCGGCGATACTGCCCGCGAATCGATGAGCGGCATGGTGGAGGGCATGCCGGTCCCGGTCGATCACGGCGACCAGTTCCGCTTCGGCGACCTGCGGGCCGAGGTCACCGTTGAGCCACGGCAAGTACAGCTTTCGGGCGCGAGCTCCGGCGCCGATCAATACGACTCGCATCAGTGTTCTCCGTGCGGGCAGTCCGCATCGTTGCGGACGAGCCGGCCGTCGAGCACCACCGAGGCCAAGGTCAGCTCGGCATTCCAGACGGTGAGGTTCGCGCGGGCACCCGGCAGCAGTGTCCCGATCCGTGGGTAGCGGCCCAAGACCTTGGCTGGTGTCGCGGTGGCCATTGTGAGGACATCACCGACTGAGGCGCCGGTCAGCGCCCGCATCCGCGGCAGTGTGCTCGACAGTGCGACGACGCTGCCGCACAGGCTGTTCGCCGTGGTTGTGGTGGCGTAGCCGTCGTGTACGCGTCCGGTCGCGGCGCCGGTGTGGAAGGTATGTCCTGACCGCAGCCCCATTCCGGCGGTCGCGTCCGAGACCAGGCACAGCCGGTCCGGGCCGAGGCAGCGCAGGGCGATGGTCAGCAGCTCGGCGGGTAGGTGGTGGCCGTCGGCGATGAGTTCGGCGGTGAACTCGTCGGAGGCCAGCGAGGCCTCGAGCAGGCCGGGGATCCGGTGCACGCCGGGCCTGGTGAGCGCGGATTGCCCGCTCCACAGGTGCGCGAGGTGCGTCGCGCCCCGGTTCCGGGCGGTCTGCAGCTGAGCCGGGGTGGCCTGGCTGTGACCGACCGAGACCCGCACACCGTGGTCGACGAGGTAGGAGATCAGCATGTCGGCGCCGGGTAGCTCGGGTGCGAGGGTCACCATCTGCAGGAACGGCGGTAGCGGCGTCAGCTCGGCGAGTAGCTGGCCAGGAGTCCGCAGGTGAGCCGGATCGTGGGCTCCGCGCTGGTCGGCGGCCAGGCAGGGGCCTTCCAGGTGCACACCGGCCAGGGTCGGCGCTCGCTCAGCGGTGAGCAGATCGGTCGCTGTGGCCAGCGCCGCGGCAGTGGCCGCGGCAGACGTGCTGGCCAAAGTCGCTAGCGCGGTGGTCGTTCCGGCGCGCAGATGAGCGGCGAGGATGTGGTGCCAGGCGGCCGGGTCGGATTCGGTGAAGTCGTGCCCGCGGGCACCGTGCAGGTGCAGGTCGACCAGGCCGGGCCCGACCAGGTCGCTGGCGGTGTCGAGCACGCGCGGGCGGTGGCCGCACCCGGTCGGGTCGGCCGCGATGGTCCCTTCGCAGATCGCGATCTGTCCGTGGGCGGCGTGTGTGGGGTCGGCCAGCAGCAGGTTGGTCGACCGCACGATCAGGCAGCCGGGCGGCTTCATGCCTGCACCATCGGCGCGTGCCGAGGCGCGCTCACGCAGGCGCATCGCGTCCCGGTCTCGGTGCCGGGTAGGTGACGGTCATAGGAGCCGCCGTCCCACAGGTAACGGGTGCCGTCGGCGATGAGCGGATCGGCCAGGGCGCGGGCGACTTCGGTGTCGAGCGCCCCGGCCAGCGCCTCGGCGAGACCGATTTTGCGCAGGATGCCGAGCTGGTGCAGCCGCTGGGAGTGGACCTGCTGTTCGACCTCCCGGATCTGGCGCGGGATCGCGATCGTGTTCGCGGCCGTGGCAAGGACTTCGCCGAGCATGTTCGCGCCCGCGGCGCCGATGAACAGGTCCGCGGCCCGCATCCACGGCTTCAGATCCGGCTCGTAGGCGCGGACCTCGACCGTGTCGTCGTCAGCCCAATACTGTTGCAGTGCACGTAGATCCGCCGGTTCCAGGTAGGGGCCGGTGACCAGCAGTGCCCGATCGAACGCGTGACGGCGGGTGGTCAGTGCCCGCGAGAGCGCTTGCCACAGCTCGCCTGCGCCCTGGCCGCCGCCCATGGCCGCGACCACCAACCGCTCCTCGGCGTCGATGCCGAGTCGGGTGCGGGCCTGGTCGCGGGTGTAGGGGACCGGTTCGGCCAGGTAGCCGGTGTAATGCAGCCGTTGTGCGGCTTCGCCGGTGAGCCGGTAGTACTCGGCGAGGTCGAAGACCTCGGGGTGGATGTGGACGTTGAACTGGCAGTAGTGATCGAGCACCCACGGGCCCCGGTGCTGAGGGCCGAAGTACTTGCGCATGGTCTTGTCTCGGTCGAACAGCACCCCGCGCAGGCTCAGCACGGCATGGGTGGGGTAGCGCGCTTCGAGTGCGGGCACCAGCTCGTCATCGGTTCCGCGCGGGATGTGGTCGCTGATCAAGACATCGGGCCGGTAGTGCCGCAGGAACGTGGTGATCAGGTCGGCGCGAGCCTGGTGCAGGGTCGTTTCGCTGATGGCCAGGCGCGGGCGCAGGTTCCATCCGCTCGGGTCGTCGAAGTTGGCGAACGAGGGGATCTTGACCAGGTCGACCTGGTCTGGCAGCAGGTCCAGGCCGCGGTAGGCGCCGGTGATCCCGGCGATCGAGTACATCTGCGGCGAGCGCAGCAGGTGCTGTGCGACTTTCGCCGCTCCGGAGGTATGGCCGAGAGACCTGCCGTTGTGCCAGTACAGCGCGACAGTGCGCGGGTGGAGGGTCATCGCGATACTCCTGAGGATCGGCCGGCGGCGATGTCGACTCGTCGGGCGTTGTACTGGGCGGTCGCCGGGTCGGTGTCGGCATCGAGCGCGGCCTGGAACGCGGACAGGCTCCAGCTCGGGTCGACCTGGATGCGCGGCAGGCTGTAGGGGTGGCCGATGTCGACACGGTGGTGCTCGTCGGTCGCCATCGCCAGCGGGTAGACGCGCGCCACGGCACGCTGCACGCGCAGGTCGTAGGCGCCGTAGGGGTAGACGAACATCGCCGGTGGAGCGCCGAGCAGATCGGCGAGCGTTTCCCGTTCCCCCAGGACTTGCCAGGCGAGCCCGAGG
The DNA here is from genome assembly GCF_032656385.1 of Nocardia canadensis. Classification (NCBI taxonomy): domain Bacteria; kingdom Bacillati; phylum Actinomycetota; class Actinomycetes; order Mycobacteriales; family Nocardiaceae; genus Nocardia; species Nocardia canadensis. Next base: position 60,753 of record NZ_JAVCWB010000009.1, on the reverse strand, counting down.
TCCGTTGCGGTGGTGAGGCGTTGGTGGGTGTAGCCGTGTGCGGCGACGCTGCGCCCGCTCGCGACCCATCGGCGCACACCGGCCAAGTCCGCCATCAGATCGACGACATGGGGTGTGAATCGCGGCCGGTCGGGGGTGAGGTAGCCGCCGCACACGGCCATGACTGCGGGCAGCCCATGCTGCTCGAGGATCGGCAGGACTGTGGTGATCGTGTTGGTGTAGCCGTCGTCGAAGGTGAGCAGAACCGACCGGGATGGTGGGCGCGCGCCGGCGGCGAGCATCCGGTGCAGGTCGGTCTCGGTCAGTACCGTGTAGTGCTCGGCGAGCAGTTGCATCTGGGCGCGGAACCGGTTGAGGGGCACCGACATCGAGTCGGTGACCGCGTCGTCGACCAGGTGATACATCAGGATGTGCATCGACTCTCCTCGCTCAGGTCGTGATGCCAGGCGATGGTGCGCGCCAGGCCTTCGCGCAACCCGCAGGTGGTAACGGCGGGAAACAGCGCGCGCAGTCGCGCCGGATCGGCGTGGGAGTGGGCGACGTCGCCGGGGCGCGGCGCGGTGTGCTCGATGGTGAGTTCGCGGCCCAGGAGATCGGCGATCTCGGTGGCGACCTCGAGGACCGAGTGCTGGGTGCCGAAGGCCAGATTCACCGGCCACGGACTGCTCACCCGGTTGACGATCGCGGCGCCGATCACCTGGCACACCGTGTCGACGAAGGTCCAGTCCCGGGTCTGGGTGCCGTCACCGTGAACCACGATCGGTTCTCCGGCCAGCATGGCGGCGATGAACCGGGGAATGACCGCTGCGTAGGGATGTCCGGCGCGCTGGCCGGGCCCGAAGACGTTGAACAACCGCAGCGGCAGGACCGGGAGCCCGAAGCTGGCGTGGTAGGCGCCCAGGTAGGCCTCGGTCGCCAGCTTGGTCACCGCGTACGGACTCACCGGCATCGTCGCGGAGTCCTCCACACGTGGCAGCCGAGGGTTCGCTCCATACACCGACGACGAGGACGCTGCGATCAGCAGCGGGCCGTTGGCGTGGCGGCAGGCCTCCAGGACCTGCAGGGTGCCAGTGGCGTTGGCGTGGTGGCTGGCCAGCGGGTGCTGAATCGAGCGTGGCACCGATCCGAGCGCGGCGAGGTGGACGACCGCGTCGGCACCGGCGACCGCATCGGTGACCGCGTCAGGGTCCAGGATGCTGGCAAGACGGAAGTCGATCGCGGCTCGGTCAGCAGCCAAGCGCTCGACGGTGCCGGTAGAGCAGTCGTCGATGACGGTGACCGCGCCGATCGCAGGGTTCCGCAAGAGCTGGTGAACCAGATTCGAGCCGATGAATCCGGCGCCGCCGGTCACCGTGATACGCAGGCCCGCCTTCACAGCTGCTCCACGGTCGAGCTCGCGGCGACGCGGCCGCGGCAGTCGAAGACGAACGCGGCCTCGGCGGCGATCCGGTCGTAGTCGAAGCAGTCGTGATCGGTCAGCACCACGGCCGCGTCGGCGGCGGCCAGCTCGAGAGCCAGGTCGTCGACCAGGGTGATCCCGGCGGCCGCGGACGCGAGCACGAACGGGTCGCAGGCCACGACGCGGGCGCCGCGCGCGGTGAGTAGTTGGGCGACCTCGACGGCGGGGGACTCGCGGACATCGCCGCTGCCCGGTTTGTATGCCAATCCCAGCAGCAGGATCTGCGCGCCGGCGAGGTCACGGTCGCGGGCGCGTAGGGCGAGGGCGAGCCGTTCGACGACCTGGGCCGGTCGGTTGTTGTTGATCTGGGCGGCCAGGTCGATCAGCGCGGATCGCCCGCCGGTGTGCTGTTCGGCCCACCAGGACAGGTAGATCGGGTCGACCGGCAGACAGTGCCCGCCGATGCCGGGCCCGGGGTCGAAGGCCATGAACCCGAACGGTTTGGTCGCCGCCGCGGCCAGCGCCTGACGGAAGTCGACGCCGGCGCGGCGCGCGATCTCGGCCAGCTCGTTGACCACGGCGATGTTGACCGCCCGGAAGGTGTTCTCGAGAAGTTTGGCCAGCTCGGCTTCTTCGCACCGGTCCACCAGGACGACTCGATCGACCAGGCCGGTGTAGAACTCCGCGACCCGGGCCAGGGACACCGCATCGATCCCGGAGACGACCTTGGGTGTCGTCGCGACGGTCCACTGCTGGTTGCCCGGGTCGATGCGCTCTGGGCTGAAACCGAGCCCGAAGTCGGCGCCGCGCTTCAACCCTGATGCAGATTCGAGCACGTCGCCCAGGATCTGGGTGGTGCCTGGGTAGCTCGTGGACTCGAGCACCACCAGCGCGCCCGCGCGCAGGTGGACACCCACCAACCGCCCGGCTGCCCGGATGAACGCCAGATCAGGTGCTCCGTCGGCCAGCGGCGTGGGCACGGCGATCACCGCGATGTCGAACCCGACCAGGTCGCGCGGCCGCGACGACGGCCTGTACCTGCCGCCGCTCAGGGCCGACTGCAGTGCGTTGTCGGCGACATCCTCGATCGGCGAGCGGCCTGATTTCAGGTCCTCGACCTTGGTGCGGTCGGTGTCGAATCCGATGACATGGTGACCGGTCGCTGCCGCATGCAGGGCCAGCGGAAGCCCGACGTAGCCCTGCCCTACCACCGCGACGCGCATGGGACGCACACCGACTCGTGAGGATGCTTCTCGACTGCCGATCAGGTCCTGGTCTGCCGCGGTGGGACTTCCGTGATCGGGCTCGACTTCGTGGGTGACTGGTGGGGTGCACGAGACGATCTGAACCATGGATGCCGCCTTCCGGACGCGGGTGGCCGTGTCGTCTCCGCAGGCACTGGCTCGAACCGTGTGCTCTGCGAAGCGATCCGGACCAGCCGTGGCTTTCGCTAGTTCATCGAGGATTCACCTGCTGGCCCGACGCAGGTAAGCGGCGGAGCCGGTCGGCTCGACTCGTCACTTCGATGACAGGTAGCGCTAGTCAATTTCGTTGGCACCGACCGTTTCCCAGTGATCTGACCGAGGACCTGGGAACGTGGTCGACAACAGATGGCCACTGAATGGGATGGAGCTGTTGCGTGAGTCCGCAGCGAAGTGAAATCGCGCCGGAGATCTGGGAGTCACCGCAGATGCGGCGGGCGCTGGCTGCTCGCGATCTCAAGGTCGTTTTCGACCTGCTGCAGCGCGCCGGAATCGGCCAACGCCAGATCGCGCGGATGACCGGCCTACACCAGTCCGAGGTCTACGAGGTGATTCGCAAGGGTCGCCGCATCCAAGCTTGGGACGTCCTGGTGCGCATCGCCGACGGGATGGGCATCTCGCGCGGCTACATGGGGCTGGCGTTCGACGATCCACTCGCCCACAGGCTCGACCAGGCGGCCGCGGCCTGCACCGCCGATCCCACCGAGCGCGAACAGATCAAACAACTGCTGTCCCACGCGGCCAACGTCACGATGGGCACCGACGAGGGCACCGCCGCCATCTGGTGGCAACCCCTCGACGCCGACGCCGAACCTGCGCCCGCGCCCAACAGCATCGGGCAAACCGATATCGACCGCATGACCTCGCTCACCGCGGCCATGCGCACCCTGGACTATCAGTTCGGCGGCGGCGCTTGTCGCGACGCCATCGCAGCCCAGGTGCGTTGGTCCCAGCAACTACTCAACTCCGACGGCAGCGAACGCACCCACCAGCAGTTGCGTTCGGCCCTCGCCGACATGCACAACCTCGCCGCGTGGACCAGCTTCGACCTCGGGCTCTACCGATCGGCCCGCAAACACTTCCAACGCGCCCACACGATCGCGCACAAGGTCGGCGACCACTCCCTGGCGGCCAACGTGCTCTACCGCGCCGGCCGCCTGCACCTGCACCGCGGAGGAGAGGCGAGCCACCACAACAGGCCCGATCCCGAGATGTATCGAGTGGCGCTGAAGTTCTTCCAGCTCGGCCAGCTGGAGGCGCAGAACGCCGGTTGCCCACTCACCGTGGCGATGCTGTGCGCCAACGAGGCCTGGGCCTACGCACTGCTCGACGACCGCGCGCAGATGCAACGCTCCCTCGGCCGCGCCGAGGACGAATTCACCCGCTCGACCCCCGACAACGTCCAAGCCTGGATCCAGTTCTTCGGCGAGGCCGACCTCAACGCCTCGTTCGGCGTCGCCCTGACCGCTCAACCCTCGCCGACAAGCGCGGACATACAGGCAGGCATCGCCCACCTCACGCGCGCCATCAGCATGCGAGGGCCCGAGATGACCCGCAGCCGATGCTTCGAATCCACCGCCCTGGGATGCGCGTATCTGCGCGTGGGGGCAACCGAACTCGGACTACAGGCAGGACGACAAGCCGTCGCCGCGGCATCTACAGTGCGGTCCGTGCGCACCATCCACCGACTCAAACCACTACACGACCTCGCCCTCGAGGCCGCTCCGGAACCGGGCCTGCAAGATCTGGCACGGTCCATCCGCACGTTGCAGGAGTCGGTATGACTGTTCCTTCCTCGCGACAGGCTGGCGAAACAGCGGACTGGACCCGCACCGTCTTGGAGTCGGCGTGCGCGAAAGTCGGCCTCGACGCCAGCGGCGCGGCGCTGGCGAAATTCACCAACAACGCGGTGTACAACCTCGCCACGAGCCCGATCACCGTCCGGATATCCGGCTCGACCGCCATCCGGCAACGAGTGGACAAGGTCATCAGCGTCGCTCGCTGGCTGGCCCGACATGACGTCCCGGCGGTTCGGCTCGTCGACGACCTCCCACAACCTCTTCACCTGGACGAGCACACCATCACCTTCTGGCACACCGTCATCCCCGCCGCGGCATCCACATCTCCTCCCAACGGCGTCGACCTGGGCAAGATCCTGCGTCGCGTTCACGCGCTGCCGCCACCCGCCGACCCGCTGCCCTTGTGGGACCCTCTGCAGGCGATAGTCCAGCGCGTCCGGGAGGAGCAAGTCCTCAGCCCAGCCGACCATCAGTTCCTGCTCGACACTATCGAGGAGCTTTCCGAGGGCCTCGCATCCATCGAGCCGACGCTCCCCCTGGGACCGATTCATGGCGACGCGTTCACCGGCAACCTGATCAAAAGCGGTGCGGGCGCAGTCATCTGCGACTTCGACGGCGCAGCATATGGTCCTCGTGAATGGGACCTTGCCCCCGTCGCCGTCGGGCATCTTCGGATGGACTACGCCACCAACTTCCACCGGCAGGTCGTCGACACTTACGGTGTTGACGTGACCGCGTGGAGCGGGTTCCCGATTCTGCGGCGCCTACGAGAGTTTCAACTGGTCACGAGCGTTCTGCCAGTGCTGTCCGCCAATCCTTCGCTGTATGAGCAATGGCGCCACCGCTTCACCAGCTTCCAGCGAAATGATGGTGCGCGCTGGTCGCCGTACACCTAGAAGGCGCCGCATCAGTTCACTCGCCGAGGTGCTGGCCGGGTGTGCTGTCAACTGTGGTCAGGCAGCCTAGGAGGCCCGTATTCGTCGGAGGGTGGCGTGTCACTGGTCGGTCAGTGGTACACGAGGGTTGGGTGTGGAAGTCTGTGTCTGTTGCGGTGGCGTAGCCCACTGGTGATCAGCCAGCGCAGGGTGACGGTGACCGCCCCAGTGCCCTGCCTTGGGCGACCTGACGGGCGGTCTTGGCACCCAGCAGTGCGTTGGGCGCCGCGACTAATTTCCCAGCGACCGTGCCGATGCGCTTCCACTCATCAGCGTTGGCGCCGTTGGCGATCCGGCTTGCTGCGGCCGCGTACCGATGCGGTCGGGTCGGTAGAGTGTGGCCGTTCGCGTACCCCAGGCACCTCGGCGAAGGGTTCCAATGGCGATCACTGACTCCGACATCTCGGGCACGCTCGCCGCCTATTTGGAGAACCATCAGGCCGAGGTCGAACACCTATCCGAGCCAATAGGGTTGCTGCGCAACGGACAAGACTTCGCCTCGCGACGAACCTTCCCCATGCATGTGACTGTCGGCGCACTGCTGGCCCGGCAGCATGCCGAGGTCCTTTTGGTGCGCCACAAGGCGTACGGAGGAATTCTGTTGCAACCAGGAGGCCACCTCGAGCAAACGGACGTCACACTGCTCGATGCGGCTGTGCGCGAGCTGGCGGAGGAAACCGGGATCGACCCCGAGGGGGTTGTCCCAGCGTCACCGAACCCCGTCTACGTCGAGTACGGCCGGGTTCCGGCTCGGCCACTCAAACGTGAACCAGTCCATTATCATTTGGACTTCGGGTACTGCTTCGTCGCAGTCCACGCTGATATCGGACAGATTCAAGAGTCCGAGGTGACCGATGCCGCTTGGTACCCCTTCGCCGAGGCCGAGCGCCTCGTTGGGCCACGGATCGCGCGAGCGCGCCATGCCGGCCCGGGCAGCGGTCAGCGATGAATGTCCCGGTTCTGAGAAGTATGGAGAGCCGCTCACCGCCTCCCGGCCGGCGTGGTAGCCGGGGGAGAAGCGACGACTACCGCCGCATTGCACGCAGCCCGAATCAACAGTGGCTCCCGTTGATCGGGCTGCAGCAGTTCGGTCCACGGCCCTGTGCTCGTTGGGGAGCCGGTTGTCCGACAGGCAGATTTAGCGGCGTTGCGAAGCGCGGAACCCTGCGACGGTCGAACATGTCACTCCCATCTCCGACTCGAGGCGTTCCAGTTCGGTGATTGCTTGGTCGAACACTGCCATCGGGTCGCGTTGAGCTCGTCGATAGGCCGTCATTGGATCCATCTTCAAACTGCTGGCTACCCGCTGCTTCTCCGAGCTCTTGGAAGGAACGTAGTCCGCCAATACTCCCACCATCTGATCAGAGCCCCCGCCGTCGATGATGATCCCGGTCCGGGTCGACAGCCGGATGTTGGCTGGATCGATGTCTCTGGTGACCAGGCAGGTCGGCAGGGGTGGCGTCTGACGATCTGCCAATCCTAGGCCGAGGCCGTCTGTGAGCCGGACATGGACGAAGTCCCATGCTGCGTTCCACGCCTTATCGGCGATGGCGTCTGGGGTCTCGTTTCCACCGATCTTGAGTACGCGACGACAGGCTCTTATCTCGTCGGAGTTGCCGCAGAACAATCGGACGGCGGCGGCAATCTCATAGGACCCGAGCGCGCCGAATTCATTCTCGGCCCAGCTCGTCAATCGCTCGATCGCCCACGGCATGCCTCGGTGCTTCCACTTAGCGCGAGTTCGATCGAGGTGGCAGATGTGTAGCACCGTCGCGTAGCTCACGAGCACAGCGCGCAGAGGGTGATCTGTCAGCAGAGGTTTACCGACGACGCTGGATTGCCGCGGCCAAGCTTTGTCTCGGTTCACCGGTGGGTGGCGATTGGCGAAGGCGCGGTCGATCTCAGCGGCGGTCCAGGAGAACATCCGATCGCACGCGACCGCGAGCGATTGAGCGCGACGGGGATCGTGCTTCCCGGTGCGTGTCCAGGAGGATTCATTGACTGCAAATCCGTAGACAACATCGACCGTTTGAGAGCGGTGCACTGCGAGAGGGAACTGGTGGAGCAGTTGTCGCAGGGCGTCGCGATCGACTTTGCCGGTGCCGAAAAAGAACTTCTCGATGTCGATTGCGACATTGGTGTCCAGAATGACCCGCTTTGGGGTCACCACCTTGTCGGAATGGATGCCAAACACTCGGTACGGACCGATCTCCATCACTGCTTCTTCTCCTCGGAAGGCGCCGTCCATCCAAGGGACGAGGCGCAAAGGGCCAGCCCCTGGTCGCCGAGCCTACGGACGAATCTGCCTGCAGTAAAAGGGATATCGAATGCTTCGGTGACGGCGACAGTACGGCGTGGCTGGTATCGAGGGCCAGCGAAACCGGCCCCGCGTGGTTCGGTGCTGGAACTACGATGTGAATCTAGAGACGTTGCGCTGTCAGCGTCGCGTCCGAACCGAGCTGAGGTGTGCGATGGAACGAGTCGATCTGGACCAGGTGTCCTGGGCGTTGTTCTCTGTCGATGTCGAACTGAACGGTTCTATCGTTCGGGCTGACTCCGATCCCGGGGTCATCCAATGGTCTGGTTCGGCCCGCTACACGGTCGGCGCTGAAGACTATGACGAGCAAGACTTCCCCGAGGGGGAGGATGCCCCCAGGTGGGACACGGCCATCGCGAAGGGGCGAGCGTTGTCCCTGCATGAACAGCAGCAGGACTACGCGTGTTGGTCGGTGTTGCAGATGTCTGGTGTCCTGGTCGATTTGGGGACGCTAGTCGGCGACGTGGTCGAACAGCTCGACAGCATTTCCGCGGACTATGAGGCCTTCAGTCCGGTCTTCGCGGGCAATGAACTGCATCCGGATCTGCTCGAGATGGTCGAGGGATTCGGCAACCGCGTGGTGCTGATCGACCGCGTGAACCTCGCTCCGGCCTGGCGAGGCGCGGGGGGTGTCGGTCGGGTGCTGATCAGCCGCATTTTGGGACTGTTCACCTCCACCGACACAGGCGTGGTGGCCACGATTCCCTATCCGATCGTCCTCTTCGACGAAAGCGCTCGTCTTGACTTGGAACAGCATCCTCGCTTCGGCGAGGAACTTGAGCGGGTGCGAAGAGTGTGGGCGTCCATTGGATTCAGGCCGTACAGGAATGACATCTGGGTGATGGACCCGGCGAAGGTCCATCACGACAACGGCGTTCGCGCGATCGAGGCTCGCCTGCCAGGCCTTCGGTGAGCGTTGCCCCAGGGACACTGCCTCGCGGATCTCGCCGAGATTCTGACCTGGAAATGGTAGACGACGTCTCCAGTGCATAGAGCCTGGCGCGGTGTAAACTAGCAGCCGTCCGCCATGCCAGGATACTGAGGTGATACATCACTGCTTTCGGGCCTGGGTGCTGGTTGCCGACGGTCCAGCGTCTGTTGACGGAACCAGCGCTGGCTGCCGAATCGTTTGCGCCAGTATTATTCAGCTCTTAGCCGCCGTACTGCGCAGCCGCTATCGTTGGGAATGTCTGCGGCAGAGGTAGATTCACCCACCCGGTGCTGTTCGGTGGATTCAGAGTATCGGCCCGTTGGTCGGCTGCAGTCGGCCCTTGTCTGGTCCAGCGGCACTGTGGGAGGTATTGCTCGCGAGAAAATGAAACCGATCGGGATTTCGATTGCTGTGCGTCACTGCAGCTTTCGGGTCGATTTGCCCAATCGCACGGCGTAGCGTTGTGGATTGACGAACAACACGGATGAACAAGCCTGGGCATGCGACGTATGTCAATTGGAGACCACCGTTGAGTGGGATGAAGAGCTTGAGCAAGACACCGGCCTACCGGCTTTCGCAGCCCCGTTGGCCGGCCGGATGATCAATATCTGCGACGAGTGCGCAGGCGATCGGGGGCCGCACGAGCTGACCGACTTGGCTTACACCATCGCCGAAAACGGGAGGCCTGGAACGCGAGATCGCTGAACGTCTTCCTCGTGCGGCCTCACCTCAGGCTCGGACGCCACGAGAGCGGTGCGGCGGGCGCGTGGATTGTGGCGCCAGTGGAATGGGGTACGACGGTGTGCCCTCGGCTAGACACAGGTCGTGGTTCCTGGCCGAGTTCGTGGCCCGACGCTAATCGGGTTGGGTGATGAATCGCGCGATCGTTTCGAGGCCGGGGTCGTAGCCGTCGGTGGTGTCGACTCGCAGTTCCGGTACGTCCATACTCACCGGCACGAAGGTGGGAGCCGCGTCGTCGCCGGTGGTGATGGTGGCCAGGTGCCCGGCGTCGTTGTGTGCGCGGCGGTGCGGGTTGGTCTCGGCACGGTGCGCGATCCGCTTGCGCAGTACCTGGTGTGGTGCGGTGCAGTGGATGATGCGGATCTGGGCGATGGTGCCGAGCGGCATCAAGTTCGGCCGCCAGAGCCGATCTTGAAATGCCGCTTCGGCGATGACGGTGACTCGGGCGCGGGCGAGCAAGGTCAAGACCTCGAAGAAGGCGTGCAGGACGGGGATGTTGAGATCGTCGTAGCCGGTCTCGTCGGGGTTGGCGGTGGCCATGACCATGCCCTGTTTGATCTCGTCGCGGATGATCGCGGGCACGCCGATGTCGGCGGCGAGCGCGTGGGCCAATGTGGACTTGCCGGACCCTGGCGGGCCGCTTACGACGGCGAGGACGGGCAATTCCGGGGAATTGCGTTCGATGGTGGCCATGCCGCATTCTGGCATGTCAGACCCCCTCGCCGGTCCCGGTGACCCCGATGGACGAGGTGAGGCGGAATGCGATGAAGCCCGGCTGCCGGGTCAGGGTGTCGTATTCGGCGGGGTGGGTGCGGGCCATCTCGGCGCTGGGTCGGTGTTCGGTGATCGCGTCGATCGTGAATCCGGTCGTGGTGAACTCCGCGCACCAGGCTTGCAGTGGTTGGTGCCAGAAGCGGTGGGTGATGCCGCACGACCATCTCTGTTCGACCCAGCCGGTGTCGAAGTAGCCGCCGCCGGTGGTGAGCCAGTCGGCGGTGGGATGACTGGTCGAGATGATCAGGTGCCCGCCGGGGCGCAGGACGCGGCGCAGTTCGCGCAGCAGCGCGATCCGGTCGTCGATGTAGTGGATGACCAGGGCGAGCAGGCACACGTCGACGGAGCCGTTGGCCAGCCAGTACAGGGGTTGGGTGAGGTCGTGTTGGCGCACGGTGATCTGGCCGGCGGCGTGCTGGCGGGCGAGGCCGATCATGTTCGCGGCCGCGTCGATGGCGATGACGTGCGCGCCGCGGGCGAGGAGTTCGGTGATGTAGAGGCCGGGTCCGCATCCGGCGTCGAGGACGACGCGGTCGGTGAGATCACCGAGCAGGTCGAGCACGGCGGGCCGGTCGTAGTAGGTGTTGTAGGCGCTGGTTGCGGCTTCGGCGGCGAACGCGGCCGCGTGCTGGTCGTAGGAGGCGGTGACGGTGTCGGCGGTGAGCATGGGCTACCTGACCTTCGCGGGTTGACGGTGGACGGAGTGGTTTTCGGGCAGTAGCGCATCCAGCACGTCGTAGTCGGCGAGCTCGCCGCGAACGAAGCCGGGGTACAGGGACCGAACCGCGGCCTCGTAGACGTGGACCGGGGCGCGGCGGCCGGAGCCGATGAGCTGGTCGAGGCGGGCGTCGAACTCGGTGAACCAGGCGCGGTAGTCGTCGATCTGGGCGTCGGTGCTGGGCCAGGTGGCGAACAGGTGGCGGCGAGCCAGCGTGAACGGGGTCGGACTCGCGGTGTAGGCGGTCGAGACCGCGCCTCGGCAGGAGGGCACCTGGTGGTAGACGCTGGTGGTTTCCCCGAGGTAGGCGAAGCGGTAGCCCAGGCGCCGGTGCAGGGTCAGCCACAGGTCCCAGTCCTCGCAGTGGGCCATCGACTCGGTGAACCGGGCGCCGGTGTCGGTGAAGTTGCGGCACACGAGCGAGCCGGTGTGGATGTAGTTGGCGCACAGCAGGAACCGGGCGTCGAACTCGTAGTCCTTGCGCGGCAGCCAGCGGACCTCGCGCGGCGGCGCTTCGATCCACCGGTCGCTGACCAGCGCCCCGCCGTAGACGGCGTCGGCGCTGCCGCGGTTGAGCACGGTGTGCGCGGCGCGCAGGTGCCGGGCGAACACGACATCGTCATCGTCGAGGAAGGCAACGAATTCACCGGTCGCCGCGGCCAATCCGGTGTTGCGGGCGGCCGAGACCCCGTAGTGGTCGCTCTCGATCAGCCGGATCGGCAGTGCGGTGCGCCAGCTGTCGACGACAGGGCGGGCGGGCAGGTGCCCGCCGTCGTCGACCACGATGACCTCGAAGTCGGTGAGTTCTTGGCGGGTGAGGCTGCGCAGGGCCCGGTGCAGGGGTCCGGGCCGGTTGAAGGTCGGGATGATGATGCTGATCATCGGCTCGTCCTAACCGGGTCGAGCAGTTCGCACCGGAGCAGATCTCGGGCCGCCGCGGTGGCCGGGTGCTCGGCCGGGCCGGTCATAGCAGCGGCGCGCTGCCCGGTGACGGCCGCCATCCGGTAGAACTGGGCGCGCTCACCGGTGGTGGTGAGGGTCACTACCTGCCAGACCGTGTCACCGTCGCGAGTCACCTCGAGGGCCCGCCCGTTCTGGGCGTCACTGATGACGATGTTGCCGCCCGGTAGTGGCTCGGCGCCGCCGGCCAACGGGCAGAACAGGTTTTGCGGCGGGTCAGCGCGGTGCTGCCACACGATCGTGTGGTCGACGGGGTCGAGTTCGAGGACACGGGAGTAGCCGTGGCGTTGACCGTTGTCGAACACCAGGAGGTTCGCGTTCGGGAGCAGGGTCGGTTGGTGCTGGCCGGACAGCTCGCCCGGCCCCCACCACCAGCGCACCGCACCGGCGGCCAGGTCGAGCACGGCAATGGTGTCGAGCTCGCGCATCGACACCAGCACGTCCCCGGCACCCCAAAGCCCGGCTGGGTGGGCCCCAAGGACCTCGATGGTGTTGGCGTGCAACAGATCCGTTGGCGAATCAGGCAGGTCCCGCAGTAGCCGCGACGCGGCGCGCCCCGCCCGCAACGCGCCAGCGGCGGCCAGGTCGTGATAGGTCGCCAGCGCGGCAGGGTGGTGGGGGGATCGGCGGCGGCGCTCGATGTGGCTGCTGATCAGCGCGGACAGCACCCGGTCGCTCGTCAGTAGGTCGAACAGCGAAAAGGTCGCCTTGGGTGCGCCGGTGTCGTCGATGACGGTGATCGCGTTGTCGAGCAGAACGAACGCCCGGCCCGATCCCTCAACGAGTCTGGGTTGCTCGGTCAGGACATACACGGTGCCGGTGTCGGTGACGTGCAGGTCGTGGTGGACGGGCAGCTCGACGCGCCAGATCGGGGTGGAGTCCGGTGCCAGTTTCAGCAGAGAATGCAGCGGCACGGTCGCATACAGGGCGCCGTCGGCGCCGAGCTCGACGTGGTTCCAGCCGCGCAGATACCCCGGCGGTCGGGTCTGCGGCGCGGGTTGGTCGAGGTCGCTGCTCCAGGCATGGACGATGCGCGCGTCGCGGTCGATCAGGCACGCGACCGGTCGCGGGTACGTCGCCGACGGCGAGAACAGGAAATGCGTTGTCTCGGTGTCCATCAGCGCCCCATCGCCTCGAGGCCGGACTCGAGCCGCACCGCGGCCGCCATCTCGCGGGCGACCTGATCGGCCACGCGGGCACCGATCTCGGCGCTGGCCTTGTGCGCGGTGTAGACGATCCCCGAGCCGGTCGCGGCATCCGGGGGCAGGGGGAACACGTCGTAGCTGAACCGGCGCGCCGTCGACACCACCGGATCGGTGGCGGCGAGACCGGCGCGGGTCGCGGCCGGGGCAATATGCATGGTGAGGCTGGATTCGACCATGCCCGCGTGGTGGTCGTCGGTGCGGGCGACGCCGGTTTCTGCCGCCAGGGCGTTGCGGAACGGCTCACCTACGACGTCCCACCAAGCCACGATCATGATCCGGGCATCGCCGAACGCGGTGGTGACGATCCGGGCGGCCTCGCACAGGAAGCTGAGGTTGTCGATCGCGGAGTTGACGATCACCACCTGCCGCGCGCCGTGTTCGGCCAGGGCGGTCAGGATCTCGGTGACCAGTAGGGTGAAGGTCGATCCGGTGACGGCGAGGACGCCGGGGAAGACCCCGCCGAGGCGTTGAGGCGGGGTGGCCACCCCGTAGCCGATGCTCGGCGCGATCGTTGCGTCGAGGTCGGCGGCCAAGCGTTGGGCGAAGTAGTCGCTGATCATCGTGTCCGCGCCCAGGGGCAGGTGCGGGCCGTGGGGCTCGACGGCCCCGATCGGCAGGACCACCAGGCCCCGCTGTCTGCGGGTATCGAAGTCGTGCCAGGTCATCTCGGTGAGCAGCATCGTCGATCTCCTCATGATGCGGGCAGGTGTTGTGGGCGGTAGGTTCAGGCGTCGGCCCAGCCGAGGCTGGGCACGACGGTGGGGCGCAGGTGCTCGGCCAGGCGCAGGTTGAGGAAGTCCTCCTTGTTGGCGCAGCCGGAAGCGGCTTCACACGGTGCCCAGGTGTTTTCACGCAGTTGGAGGTCGAAGTTGGGGTCGAGGACGTTGCCGTAGCGGTGGCGGCCGAGGGCGGCGTAGCGCGAGCACCGGTAGAGGTCGCCGTGGATGTCGATGAACACATAGTCCGAGCCGGCGCGGCACGCGCGATCCTGCGGTGAGGTCAACCCGACCAACGCGGCCTGGGTGAGTTCGGGGTCGCCACCGCAGGCCGCGACCGCGGCGAGCACGTCACCACCGGTGCGCAGCACCGGCACCGCGGCCGTGGTGTCGGTGCCGGTCTCTGTGTCGGAGGGCACTGAGGGGTCGTAGCCGAGGTCGACGTTGAACCGCAGGCCCGCGGCGTCGGCGGCGGCCTTGACTGCGGTGATGGTGGTGGTGTCGTGGTCGGCGAACAGCAGGGTGTTGACCACGACGAAGCAGCCGTAGGTGTCTTGGGCGAACCGGGCGGCGGCGATGAACTTATCGAGTGGCATCTGTCCGTCGTGCCAGGTCAGCCACAGCGACAACTTGCCGAGATTGGCCGTGGCCTCCAGTTTTGGCAGACGCCGTTGCAGCAGGGAGGCGTTCGATAGCAGTTCGACGAACCGGACGCCGGGTTGGCGGGTGAGCCACGCGGCGCGGTCGAGGAACACCGGGGAGGCGAACGGTTCGCCGAGCGTGCCGAGCCGGACATCGACCGGGAAGGGTCGGGTGCCGATCCAGTCGACGATGGCGGCGAAGTCGTCGCGGTCTTGCTCGGTGCGCCAGTCCTGGCGGTTGCTTTTGGCCCACTCGCCGGTGGAGACACAGTAGTCACAGGAGAAATTGCACAGCCGCTGGGCGGCGACGTACCAAATCCGCACGGGCCGTTGCATGTTCATCATCTGGTGCCTCATCCGAAGATGGCGATCGGCGCGAAGTCGCGCGCGGGAAAGTCGCGGGTTTGGTTGTGGCAGCGCCGGCACACGAAGTCGTCGGCGGCGGTATCGACGCCGAAGACCTTGCGGCGTGCGAAGACCGCGGCGTCGCTGGTCATCAGGTCGCGGATCGACCCGTCGGCGATGTTGCCGAACCGTTCGCGCTGGTAGTAGTCGTTGCAGCACAAGAACAGGTCGCCGCCGACGCTGAAGCTGGCGTGATGGACCGGGTACCCGCACCCGGTCAGTGGGCCGGTGATGTGCAGGTTCTGCGCGAACTCCCCACCGACGTCCCCGGCCCGATCGCACATCAGGTTCGCGGTGACCGTCGCGCCGAGCGGGGCGTAGCGGCGCCGTACCCCGTCGAGGTTGGCCGCGCCGCGCTCGCCGACACCGTTGACCCCGATCTGCACCGGCAGGCCGGCCGCGAGCGCGGCCTCGACATTGCGGGTGCTCGCGGCATAGCTGCGGGAACCGGTCAGGTCGGCGAACTCGACCGGGTCGTCACTGGGGAGGTTGACCACCAGCGTGCGCACCACCCCGGTCCGGGCCAGCAGTTCGATCTTCGGTGCGGTGAGCGCGGAGGCGTTGGTGTAGAGCGCCAACGGCATCCCGTACCGGGCCAGTACCTCGACGCGCTCGGCGAAGTGCCGGTCCAGGGTGGGTTCGTTGAAGAACTGGAACGTCACGTAGTCGATGCCGCCGTGGGCGACCAGCTTGGCCATGATCTCGCCGAACACCGCCATCGACATCGTCTGGCGCGGCTTGGGGTCGACCGCGACCGGGCAGCTTCGGCATCCCCAGTTGCAGTGGGCGGTGACCTCGATCTCGCCGGAGACCAGGTGGTAGTCCCGGCACAACTCGGTCGGGTCCTGGATCCACCTCCGCGTGACGGCTTCGTCCACCAGGGTGGCGCCGAACCGGTGCGCGAGCTCGGCGCGGTCGCGGGGACGGCGCGCGCAGGCGATGAGCAGGTCGAGCATGCGGGCATCGGTGTGCCAGTCGACGCGCCGTTCGAGCCCGACGATCCCGAACACGGCCCCTTCGCCGGGCGGGTCGCTGTGCGGGTCGGTCGGCCCGGACGTGTCTGAGAAATACCGAACCGGTGGCGGGGCGCCGGGATCGACGCGCGTCAAATACGGCGAGGTCTGTAGGGAGGTGGGAAGTCGAGTCATCGTGCCCCCTGAAATGCGCGTGCGGTCGCCCCCGGTCCGGGGTGCGAGTCGGCATTGAGCGGGGCGACCGTGCGTTGCGGTGGGCCCGCGAATGACGATCAACCGAATGTAAGCTCTGCCACACAAACAGTCAACCACTTTGCTAGCAAAGTGCTGTGCCGATTGTGCGGTGTGCTCCTGCTACCGTGACTTGCGTGGCTAGCGAAATCACCGACGAGCGGACAATCCAAACCCGGATCGCCGACGACATCCGAGCACGCATCGAACTGGGCGAATACGCCGCGGGCGACCAGCTGCCGACCTATGAGGACCTGCGCACCACCTACCTGTGCAGCACCGGCGTGGCCCGCAAGGCCATTGACTTGCTGCGCCAACAGGGCCTGGTCATCTCGCGCCAGGGCAAGGGCGTGTTCGTGCGCGAGCGCGCCCAGCCCAAACGCCACGGCATCGAACGCTATGCCCGCTCGCGATGGAAGTCCGGCGGGACCGCCATCCACGACGCCGAGGCCGGCGGGCAGGGGCTGTCGGTCAAACAGCTCTACCGCGAACTCGGCGAAACCCCCGCACCCGCGACCGTGGCGGCCGCGTTCGGCATCGCCGAAGGCGACCCGGTGTGGGTGCGTAAACGCACCACGGTGGTCGATGGCCGCCCGCACCAGCTCGCCGACTCCTACTACCCGCTCGATCTCGCGCTGGGCACCCTGCTGACCGAGGAGAAGTCCGGCCCCGGCGGCGGTTTCGCCCGCCTCGACGAGGCCGGTGACCCGCTCGATGAGATCAGCGAGGAGTGGAGCGCGCGCATGCCCAGCTCTCCGGAGTCGGTCGCGTTGCAGCTGCCCGGCGGCACCCCGGTCCTGGATTTGACCCGCGTCGTCTATGACACGACAGGCCGCGCGGTGGAGGTCATGCTCGCCGTGATCGCCGCCGACACCGTCCGTATGAGCTATCGCTTCCCGATCCCCGACTGAGAACCGCCCAGGTAGGAGACCAGAAATGTCGGCATCCGAGATTCCCGACGTCGTGCTCAACGACGGAACCACCATCCCACAACTCGGCTTCGGCGTCTTCCGCGTCCCCGACGACGAGGCACCTCCAGCGGTCGCGGCCGCGCTCGAAGCCGGGTACCGGGCGATCGACACCGCCGCCTACTACAAGAACGAGCCCGGAACCGGCGCGGGCATCGCCGCGTCCGGGATCCCTCGCGACCAACTCCACGTCACCACCAAGGTCTGGCACACCGACCTCGGCTACGACACCACCCTCGCCGCGGTGGACAAGAGCCTGGCCAACCTCGGCCTGGACTACCTCGACCTGTATCTGATCCACTGGCCGGTGCCGTCGCGGGAGCTCTACGTCGACACCTGGCGCGCGCTGGAGAAGATCAAGAGCGACGGCCTGGCCCGCTCGATCGGCGTCTCGAACTTCCCGCCGGCCCAGATCGAACGGCTTCTTGTCGAGACCGACACCGTGCCCGCGGTCAACCAGATCGAACTGCACCCCCGCTTCGCCCAGACCGAACTGCGCGACTTCAACGCCCGCCACGGGATCGCCACCCAGGCATGGAGCCCGCTCGGACACGGGCAGCTCCTCGACGACCCGACGGTCAACGCGATCGCGGCACGGCACGGCAAGACCGCGGCGCAGATCCTGCTGCGATGGAATCTTGAGCTCGGCAACATCGTGATCTCGAAATCGGTTACGCCGCAACGAATCCGGTCGAACATGGAGGTCTTCGACTTCGAGCTGGCCCTCGACGACCACGACCTGCTCGCGACCCTGGACACCGGCATTCGCACCGGCCCGGACCCGACGGTCTACGGCGCCGTGCCCAGCGGCACCACCACGTCGGCCTGATCGACCGCGACCCGGCCGTTGACCAGTTCGGCACCGCCCGGTCCCGCCGACGGTGGGTACGTCAAGCGCGTATGTGTGTACTGCGGGCAACCGGTTCGCAGCAAGACCGGCGTGGATTTCCACGTTTCGTGTCGGCGACGTGAAGCCGAGCGGTCGGCGCGCCGCGAGGAGAGGCGAGCTGCCGGTGAACCTGCGGTCTGCGTGCAGTGTGGCGGTGAAATCAACTTTGACCAGGGGTTCAGTGGGCGGTGCCAGGACTGTCGAGAGCGGCTACGCTACATCCCCAAGCCGCTGCGCAGCGCCCTGGTCGCCCGCGGTGCCCGGTGCGTGTACTGCGGTGCCAAGGCGATGTGTATCGACCATGTTCGACCGATCGCCTACGGCGGCGACAGCTCACCGGAAAACCTGGAACCCTGCTGCGCGGACTGCAACCTGGACAAGAACTGCCAACCGATCGCGCGATGGTTCACCGGCCCCGAGGCCACACCGGTCGGGCGCCGAGCCATGGCGTACAGCCTGGCCCGCAGCGCGAAGGTGGCCGCGGAGTGGACGCGGCTGACTGGGCAGCCCTGACCGGCAAGTTCTGCCGCCCCGGCGCGAATCGGCGGGGCGGCAGAACGTCAGGGTCGGTTACTCCTCATCCTCGTAGTCGTCATCGTCGTAGCCGTCGTCGTTGCGATCGGCGGCGGCCTGGGCCCGATCGTCGAAGCCCGACGTGGCGGTAGGACTGCTCGGGTCGGCTGCGGCTGCCGCCGAGATCCGGTCGGCGTCGTCGTGGCTCATCGATCCTTTACTCATCGCGTACCTCCGATGTGGTGGCGGCTCCGGGCATCACCGGCGTGCGACGGGCGCTCGGGCAGCCGGATGGGCATGACTGGGTTGTCGTCGGCCGCGCGGTCATAGACTCGCGCTCCGACTCCCGGCGTCGGCAAAGCCTGACGCGAGCCTGGAGCAGCCGCAGCTCGTTGAGCCGGGCACCACCAAAGGTCGGTGCCATCTCGTAGAGAGGAAGTACGACTGGTGTCCGGCCGCGACTACACCATCACCAGTTCCCAGCTGACCAGCGGCAGGCAAAGCCGGTCCCGGCCGAAACTCCGGCCGGGACCAACCTTCCTCGATTGCGCTGGTCCCCAACCCACTTTGGGGCACCGCTCACGCTACCGGCTGGTGTGACCTGCGTAAACGACCATGGCCAGGGGTGTCGGCGGACAGTTCTGGTATGACCGCGGAGGCCGCTGATTCTGCTCGACCTCACGCGACCCGATGGCCTCCCAGTTCGACTTGTGCGCTGCGTGTCGATCAGGACGTTGTTCACCGGCTCGATGATCGGGGGCCTATCGGCCGACCAGGGATCTGTCTCGACAGTGCGGCGGCCGCAGCCCAGCGAGATGTGCGGATGCTATTTCACTGCCACCTGTATCCCGGCGCCGTAGGCCTTTCTCAAAATAGTGACCACACCCCTACGACCAGCACTGATGTCACGTCCCCATCCGTCAGGAAACCGGTCGGGAGCACCGACTCAGCCCCGGTGCCCATCCGCGACTGGACACGGTGTCGAACTCCTCGGGCGGCCCGATGTGGAGACCGGGCCGCCCCTAAGACACCCGGTGTCACGACCGCAGAACCGCACGGGGAGCGCCACGTCGAATCGCCGCTGTTCCAACGACGGTTTCCACCGGTTCCGCGCACCCTTGGCCACGAATCGTGAGTATCGGACGTTAGAGAGTCATGGCAATCGTGGCCGACACTGCGATAACGTGCGGGCCTCCTGGCACGTTTGACGCCTCCCGTTCGCTGTCGTAGCCGAGATGGATCTCGAATCAGGCCAGATCGCTCCACGACCACGGCTCGGCAGGGCAAGGGCTTCCATCTTCGGGTTTGCGGCCGAATCGGAACCGATCTCCCTGGCCTGGCGAGACTTTCAGATATGAAGGGCGCGGGCGGAATGATTCGAGCTGAGGAGCTCGCTCGGTGGCGGCTTCCACCTTCTTGATTGGTGATGGTTCCGCCATCTGCGGATCAGGCCCTTCGCTGGTCTTGGCTCGTAGCTGAGCCAACACCTCGGCAGCTCGGTGCGAATTGCTGAGTCCGAATTTGGCGGCGATCCGCTGCGCGAACGCCTCGACGTGCCTGTCAGTCTCGACGTGCCTGTCAGTACGGAACAGCAGTTCCTCCAGTAGAGCCGATGCCTGCCCCGGGTCGTTGAGGACGAATTCTTCGGCAATTCGTTCGGACAGTGGCGACACATGGTCAGACGGGGTTAGTGAACGCCGCATCCATTTCAACAATAGGGTCACTGCCGACAGGTTGTTGATGTCGACCTGGCGGGCAGCTCGCTTGGCCAGTACATCCGCTTGTTCGTGGGCACCCAACATCTGCAGCTGGAACACCAGGCCGCTAACCCAATGAGCATTGGCGTCAATGTCGTAGAGAAGGACATCGGCGCCAGCACGCCGAGCCAGGGCAAATTGCTCCTCGTAGGCTCCGACCTGCGGTAGCTGTTCCAGCAGCCAGCAGACCCCCCGTGCATTGTCGAGCACGGGCTGTCTGGCGGCTCGCTCGGCGAGCGCCCACACTGACCCGGCGCCTAGTTTCCGCAACACTCGCAGCAGCGAAGCCAGGTCTTCGGACGGAATGTAGGGAGGTAGAGCGTGAGCGGTAGCTCGCTCAGCTAAGGTCCTCGCCTGGTCGCGCGCGTCTGTCCTGCGCAAGTGCTCGAGTAGCCTGGCCACCCACCCCAAGTCGTCGAAGCCCATACGAGTGACCACCCAACTCGCGGGGCGCCGATCGCGAGGGAAAATCGCGTGCAGTTCGGTGACGAGGTGGTGAGCAGCACCTGAGTGACCACGGCCTGCGGCGTTCTTCCACAGTTGCGCGGCCTCGCGATACAGGCCGAGATCACATGCTGCGTCACCGAGATCGTATTGCTGGTCGGGGTAGGCGTGCGCTGCGGCGGCGGCCCAGAAACTGAGCGGTGGTATCAGGCGCGAGCGACGACGGCGACCGTACTGATCGAGGTATTCAGCTAGCTGATACGCAGGCTCCGCCGTACCCCCGCCGTAGGTCTTTCGGCTATCTCGTAGGCGGTCGTAGGCGGAGGTGAGTGGCCCTCGTGTGCCTTTGCAGGAACGACTGGTCTCGGCCACGGAAACTTCGAACCAGTTCTCGGCCCTTTCGGCCCATTGGGCGTCGCTGAGGTAGTCACGTGCGGCATCGCTCAGCAACGCAGCCGGGATAGCGTTGATGTGCCCTAGCCGTCCTAGCCGTACCGCGTCCATTGCGACTTCGATCAGCGCCCGCGAAGCATCCGTAACCTGATACCTGTAGCGGTCGATAAGCTCCGGACCGCCGGCGAGGTACTGTGCTACCTCTCCGTTCACGGCGCGGTCACAGGCCTGCGCCAGCCGGGGATCCTGTTCGGCCGCTAGGCGCATCGCTGCCAGATCGTCCCCTGTAAACGCCGCTGGCACCTCGATGATCGTCTCATGGTTGAATAGGCGGCGGGCAGGTGAGCCAGGATCGGCGCACAGCGCGGCGTAGTGCTCGCGCCAGAGACTGCCCAAGACCAGGATCGGTGCCCGACGTGGGTCGGAGAGCGTTGCGTCGAGGATATTGGCGGTGGCCTCCTGCTCCTCGGCGCTAACCGAGAAGAATCGCTGGGTTTCGTTGAGCCAGACCACGGTGTGCGGGCCGACGTTCTTCAGCGAGGCAACCAATTCCTGACGGCGGGTCGGATAGCGCGGGTGCCACAGCCTCCACTCGCTCTGCGGCAGCATGGCCAGCGCCTCCCACAGTGCGCGCGTCTTACCCGTCGACGATCCGCCCAGCATCACCGCGATCGCGCTCTCGCCGCCGATCGCGCGCTGCACGACCGCAGCCAGCCGCTCGTCATGTGGGCGAGTCACGTACGGCGGCAGTGGCGGCAACTTGCCCGCGTGATCGGCGGTGATCAGCGCGTGCACTTCGAGAGCGAATGGGTCTTCTACTTGAGCAATCGGCACACCGACCGATTCGCTCGTGGCCGGGACTTCGATGGCGGCGGCCTTTCGGTTGGCCGCTGTGGCCCGTGCAGCGGCCTCGCGGCGCCGCTCCCATTCGTTCTTGGCCTGAACCATCTCGCGGTCCGGTGTGTCTGAACTTTCGAGCAGATACCCGATCACGCAGGTGTAGCCGCGCCCCTTGCGCGGGACAACGCGATCGGTGTCCTTCTCGCCCAGCCACCCCTGGATCGTCTTCGCTGGAACCGTCCGGCCGATGATTCGCGTGGTCACCGCAGACAAATGCTCAGCGCTCGGTTTGCCCGCCCGGGCGTGCAACCGGTCTAGCGCGGCGAAGAAGCGATGGTCGGCGTCGTCTCTCTTCCCCGTCACCGACAGCGGGTTCCTTGCGGCCCGCGCTCACCGCCACGGTGGCGAGTCGCAGCGACTCGCGAATTCGTTCGTGCCTGCATAGAGGCACTTTAGCCCTTCCTCGGGAAGCGTTGCGGGGCATCGGATCGGATGCACTGGAACCCGGGAAATCACTACGAGATCGAACGGGAGCATTCCGATGACCATCCCCACCAAGGTGCTGCTGCTGGTAGGCATCGCTCTACTCGCGGTCATCGCCGGGTTCGCCGCCGGGGTACTGGCCTACGCCAACGGTGCCACCGCGCTCGCGAGCATGCGTGAAGCCGCGATCGGCTTCGGAGCTAGCCTCACTTTGTTCCTCGCCTTCATAACCGTCTACACCCTGCTCTGATCCACAGCACAGACGACGCCGCGCCGCTCCTACCTCACAGGGGTGGCGCGGCGTCGTCTGTGCTGTGTCAATAGGCCCCGAAATGCTTCGTGCAGTCCCGGCATCCCGTGATCTACCTGGGGCCGCGATCTGTGACGCCGGCACCCGCCGAAAAGACGCCGGAATTCACTGGCACAACCAGACAACAACGCTGCCGGCGGCGATGAGCAGACCGAGACGGAACCACCCGCGTGCTGGCCGAGACACGCACGCAGATCCCCGCTACACCTGGCCTACGACCTGCGTGGCCTGTTCACCGCCGCCCCCCACCCCGCTACCGGCCCGGCTACCCGACCGCGCTGTTCACCACCGTGAGCGAGCGCATCTGTCTCGACGGCACCCAGTCCGTGCTCGACCTCGGGTGCGGCACCGGCCAGATCGCGCTGCGCCTGGCACCGCTGGTCGCCCACCGGTACGCGGTCGACCCGATCCCCACATGCTCGACGAAGGAGCCGCGCTCGCCGCCACCGCCGAGATCGACAACATTAGCTGGCGCGAGGGCGACTCCTACCACCTCGACACCCTCGACCTGCCGGCTCTCGATCTGGTCACCATGGGCGCCAGCTTCCACTGGACCGACCGAACCACCCTGCTGGACGAACTCGACCAGCGCCTCACCCCGGCCAGTGCGGTCGTGCTGGCCAACGGCGGACCCCAGCCACCGCCACCGCACCGCCCTGGCACGACGTCGTCACCGCAGGGCGCACCGCCCACCTCGGTCCGCAGCGCTGCGCCGGCACCGTCACCTACATCCGACACCTCGTGTCGTATGTTGTAGGTCACCGGCCGAGGTCGGTTCCCGGTCTCGGCTTGTTTCCGTCGGGGTCGGTGTTTCGGTCTGGGCTGAAATCCTCGGCTGTTGAGCTGAGTCCAGCTCGTGCGTAGTCCTCGCGTTGTCGTTGCGGTGGTGAGAGGGTTCGTCGTCTCTGTAGTTCTGCGCGGTGGTCAGCGAGTGCGGAGCCGAGGCCGTCGTGTAGCGCCACGGCTGCTTGCTCGCGTTCGGTGGCAGCGCTGCTGGCTGCGCGTGCTTGTTCTGCGAGACGGCGGTGTTCGTCCTCGGTGGCGGCGTGTTCGGCGCGGGCGAGTAGGTCGTTGGCGTGACGGTTCGCTGCCCGTGCGGCGTTTCGGATCCGCTCGTGCGTTTCGCTGCGCTCGCGGTGTTCGCGGACCAGGGTGTTGATGTGGGCCTGCAGGGTCTTCCGCTGGCGGCGCCGCGTCACTGGCAGGGCGTCGAGGTCCTCTCGTGCGGTGTCGAGCGCGTTCGCGGTGGTGTGAAGCGCTCGGACAGCGGTGTCGAGTTCATGGGCGTGCCGGTGCGCGGACAGTTGTGCGTCCTCGGCGGTTCGCCGAAGTTCGGCCACGACCGGATCAGGCATAGTGGCCACGTCGTCACGGCGAATCGGGGCGAAGATCTCGGCTTCGGCAGCGATATTGCTCAGCCGCTGAGTAAGCCCATCGATCGCCTCGGCGAGCTCGCGATCCGAGAGACGTTGCAGGGGATCCAGGACTGGGAGTGGTTGTTCGCGGATCGGGTTGTCGGTCAGCCATTGCTCGATGAGTCTGCGACCGACCTGATCGAGTGAGCGCCAGTCGCGGCGCAGCATCGCTAATGCCGTCGGCGCAGGGTGGGTTTCGGCGATGTGTGCGCAGCGTGCGGTGAGGTGCACTGCGGGGTTGTGTTCGGGGATGCCTGGTCGTTCGTTGTCGCGGCAGTCGTGGCATAGGCCGTCGTCAGAGATCCTGGGCGGCACGGGAGAGCTCGCACTGCCGGGACGCTCGATGCTGCAATCGACACACGGAAGACCGACGATGGCGGGTATCGCGGCCAGGTCGTAGTCGATCGGATAACCAACCGCTGCCGCTCGGTCGCCGTTCGTCGCCGCCAGATTGCGGTTGTCGTGCGTGTCGGGGTCGGCAAGGTAGGTGTCGACCACGTCGTTGCCCGCGGCCCGGATCGGGTCGAGAACAGCCGGTGTGATCGTGGGGTCGACGCGTTCGCGGTGGTCGTAGACGGGCCGGGTGCGGTCGTGGTCGGGTTCGGTGTCACGGCGGAAGGTGCGCGGATCTGTCGAGGGTGTGCAGGCCTGGATCAGCGCCTGGTGTTGCGGGAATTGTTGGGCGGCCCAGCGGAGTCGGGCTTGCGCGACGGGGAAGCTGTACTGATAGAGAGTTTCCGAGACGGCGGTGAGAATCGCCTGTTCATCGTCGGACAGTCCGGTGTTGAAACTGCGGAACTCAGCGACAGCGTCGGCGACTCGCCCGGTCGCGAACAATTCGGCGATGCGGTCGATGCCGGTGGGCTGGTCGCTATCGGTGGGTTCGCTGATAACGGCGGCGACACGAGCATCTTCGGCTTCGGGCTGGGTCGGCTCCGCTGTAGCGACGGTGGGCGTGGGTGCGCTATCGACGTCCGGTGCGATCGGTTCAGGCGTTGCCGGTTCTGGGCGCTGGGCAGGTGATGTTGGTGTCGGCGTGTGGTGGTGCAGCGCGTCGATCCGCCAGGCCAGAGCGGCAGCGAGTTGATCAGGACGCAGCGGTGCGGCGTCGTCGGGTTGGGCGCCTTGGAGTAGTTCGTAGGCGGTGAAGAGCAGGTCGCGGGGGGACCAGGTGTTGGTGGCGCGTTCGACGGCGGCGACGACCCGAGGCCAGGCCGGTTCGGTGGTGAGGTGTTCGGCGGTGTCGGTGCCGAGGACGGCTTCGAGGTCGGGTAGCCAGTCGGGTCGGAGGGGGTCGGTGCCGGTGGTGTCGAGGGCGGATGGTTCCAGTTCCAGGCGCGCCCACAAGGCCGCGGCGGGCATCTCGTCAGGTAGTGGTCGTTGTGCGGCGGCTTCGGTGAGCAGGGTGGTGATGTCGAGTCCGGCGCGGTCGGCGAGGTCGATTTTGTCGGCCACGATCGGCCACAAGGTGTCGGTGCTGATTCGCGGATCGATGTCGTCGACGACCTCGGCCCACCGATTGCGGGGCAGGGTCGGGTCGCCGTAGGTGTCGATGACGCGTTGTTGCAGGCGTTTCTGGTGCAGGCGTTCGAGGTCGGTGTAGCGGTCGGGTCCGGCGGGTCGGGTGTCGGTGTCGGGGACACCGAGTCCGGCCCGCCACACCGCGAGCTCACCCAGCAACGCGGGATCGGTCCCGAGCAGTGGCCGCGTCCACGCGGGTACATTGCCCGGCGTCCACCGTCGCGCGGAGTCACGGATTTGTTCGGCAAGAGCGGCCACAATCCGTTCGCGGGCCCGAACAGGTTCGGTGAGAGAGTCATCGGTGACGCCGTGGGGTAGTCCCGGTGTCCAGGGCAGTGGTCCTGTGCCGGCGGAATGGGCGCCTGTCGGGTCGAGTCGCCAGTCCAGCACCGCAGCGGGATCATCGGCGGTGTCGAGTTCCCGTTTGCTTGCGGCGGTTCGGAGTGCGGCGATGGGGTCGGCGCCGGTGAGTGCGATCAGGGCCAGGTGCTGACGCAGGACCGGGTAGGCGGGGCTGTCGGTGAGGTCGGGGTGGATGGTGTCGGCAGCATGGTCGAGTTCGGTGAGACGGTCGCTGCCGAGGGCCTGTTCGGCAGCCAGGCCGAGGGTATCGAGGTAGATATCGACCGCCCGCCCGATGCGCAGTGCCGGATCCAGGGCGTCACGAAGTTCGGTGTGTGCGGATTTCTGGGCCCCGTCGCGCGCCAGAACGCGCTGTAGAACTTCTACCGCGGTGCGTGGGTAGACGGCGGGTTCGGTGTAGATCGAGCCTTCGGCGCCGTCGAGGGCGGTCGCGACGTGCGCGTGGTTGGCGTGGATTCCGCGGGTCATCGCGACGTAGAACTGTTGGCGGGATTCGCGCCCGGACAACGCGACATGGCAGGTTTCGGCGGTGATTCCCTGCGCGGAATCGATGGTCGCGGCGTATCCGAGGTGCACTTGGGCGCGCACGTACTCGGCCGGGAGCCGTACGGTGTTGTCGCTGTCGGTGCCGCCGCGTCGATGCGCCACCGTCAGTGAACCGTCTTCGTGGACGGCGGTGATGGTCCAGGAGTAGCCGTTGCGAACCCAATCCGTCTGGCCGAAACGCAGCTTCGGGTTGTTGCGTCGGGTACGCACGGTGTCACCGACAGAGCCGCAAAGCCCGTCCGCGAGGACCACTTCGGTCTCTGGTTTCGTACCGGTTCGGGTGAGTCTGTCGGCGCGGGCGCGGGCGTTGAGCGCGGTCACGACCTCGTGGGTGGGCGCCAACATGACCGCATACCGACCAGCGTTATGGTCGGCGGCCCAAGCTGTGTAGGTGTCGTCGTAGACCGATCCGGTGTGCCCGGCGTGGATGCGGTCGTTGTCCAGATACCAGGCCAATGCGGCTGGGTCGCCCTCGCGCAGCCCGATCGACGCGGTTGCTTCGCCGGTGGAGGCGAACCGGACGACGTGGGACAGCGTCAGGGTGTGTTCGGGGGAGGCGGCGTTCATGTCGGCGTCGGCGCCACCGGCGTCGATCGCGGGCAGTTGCTTGTCGTCGCCGATGCAGCGCACCGTGGCCCCGCGTCGGGACAGGAACCGCAGCAGTTGCAGGCGTTTGGTGTTGCCGAGTTTGACGTGCTCGTCGACGATCACCAGCGTCGTGTTGTCGATATCGAGGACCCATTGCGGCAACGACGGCGGATGATCCCGCATCATCGTGGGCGAATCCGGGCGGGGGGAGTGGCGGTTGAGGACGTCGAGCAGCTTGTCGACGGTCTCGGCACGAGTACCGATCGACTCCCCCAGAACAGCGGCCGCCGCGGCCGTGGGTGCCATCCCGAGGACGGTGCCGCCGCTGGAATGCCATGCGCTGGTGAGAACTTGCATCGCGGTGGTCTTACCGGTGCCGGCCGGAGCGTTGGCGGTATGCACCCGCAACCCCGACGTGGCGAAGGACGAGATGACACCGACCTGGCCGGCGTTTAGCGGCCGATCAGGATGCGCGGTGTTGTATTCGGTGACCGCGTCGGCCAGCAGTCCGGGGGCCAGGGTGCGGGCGCCGGGTTCGATGGACAGTTCGATGAGTGCGGCTTCGACGTCGAGAGTGGTTTGGGTGGTGTAGATCTGGGAGTTCGGACGAACGTGTACCGGGGTGCCGTCGCGGTGGTGCAACCAGGCTGGCACCGCTCGCAGCTCGGGTTCTTCGGTGAGGTCGGGATCACCGCGCGCGACTGTAGACCGCGGTGAGAGGGCGGCGGCGACGACTTTGTCGGGAACCCAGGCCCAGTCGGCGGGGCTGATCCGGCCGCGGAGCTGGCGTTCGACCTCGGCCCGCAGGTTGAACGGACGCCACGTCGAGCGCCTCTCCGACACGGCGGCCAGCGCACGTTCGGCGGTGGCGGCGATGAACGCGGCGTCCGGATCCGGACGCGGTATCGGTGGCACCGACACCGCGGCCACTATCACCGCGTCAACTGGCTCACGGCCACCGAGCACCGTGGTGGCTTGTTCCCGCCAGGTTTGCCGTTGCTGGGTGTGTGATTGCGGGAGGTGTTTGGCCGGGCGGGTTTCCAGCGTCGCCCGATCGGCCAGGCCGTAGACCTCTTCGGGGGTGGGTTCGCGGCCGAAGGTTGCCTGGAAATCGGCGGTGAGCTGGTCCAGGCGCGCGTTGATCGCGGTACCGCGTTGCGACCAGGCGTGGATCAGTTCTAGAGGGACACCGATGACTTCGCGGATCGGGACCTGGTGGACGTCGCGGTCGGCACGGGTTTCGAACTGCAGACCGAGGGCGAGTTCGAGGTAGTGCTCGAGGCGGGAGTCATAGATCTCCGAGACCGTGACGGCCGCTTCATGGAACAGACGTGAGTCGATCGTGCGCCATTTACCGTCCAGGGTGCGGACTTTGTTGGCGACTAGGACGTGGGTGTGCAGGTCGGGATCGCCTGCGCGGCTGTCGCGATGGGTGAAACAGGCCGCGACGATGCCATCGACTTCGGCGTGGCGGACGCCGTTGCGGCCCAGCCGGGTGATCACGGCGTTGCGCTCCAACCACGCCAACGCATCACTGATCGCGCGCTGGTGGGCAGCCTCCAACCGCCGCGCCATATCCGGTGGTCCCAACGCCCACAGCACAGACACACTCTTCACGGGGGAGAAAGTGATCTCGAGACCGGCTAGCGCGGTCTGGTTGACGCGCGAGTTCTTGGCGACCCAACCCGACAACTCTCTCGCGTTCAGGGGTGCGCGACCGTACTCGTCGGTGAACATTTCGGTCGCCACGTGTGTGCGAATGCGTGCGCGTTCGTCGTCGGAAATGGCGGCAGTGGGTTCCATATTCCGTGCTGAATTATGTGCACGATAGGCCTGAGAACAACGCTTCCGATACTCCGAACGAACCTCATAGGCGGCGAACTTGTTGCCCAGTTTCGTTGCCTTCTCGGCCGCTCGGGTGGCGTCACGGTCGCTTGCGCCGAGCGCGATCTGGCGTGCGTAGACCTCGGTCCTGATCTGCTCGCTGTTCGGGTGAAGACCTTCCCCGAACAGCGATTTCATCTGGGACTCGGTCACTTCCGACCCGGCCGTGAGGTCGAGTGCGCCCAGTCCGGTGCCGTGCCAGCGTCCGGGTGCTTCACCATGATCGGAGTAGTACTGCGACAGCGATGACCGCCCGCGAGCGGTTCGGTCGTTGGCGGCGGTTTGACGCAGATAATATTGATAGCCGTTTCCCGCGGCGACTCGATGAATAGTCGCGACCATACCTCCATGAAGCATCAATGAATTATGTTGCCGCAAGCGACAATTAATTCGGTTCGACAACTCTGGGCAACGATGGACAACTATCGACACGGGCGTTATCGGATCGTTATCCGAGATGCCAGATGTCTGCCCTTTGAAAAGGTGCGGAGAAGAGGATGTGTGGGGGTGATGGGGGTGAAAGCGGGGGGGCGATCGTCAGTGTGCGGTGCGCGGAGCGTGAGGTTGCGGGTGCGTAGGTGGGGTGGCGTAAGCGATAGGTGGTCGCGGGACATGGAAGCGGAGGGGAGGTGACCGGCCATATTGCCGAGGGCGGGCCCGCGACCGTCGCGGCGGGCCCGCCCACGGGACCGGGCGCGGCCGCAGCCGCAGGGCGCGTTCGTTCAGTCGGCTGGGAGCGCGTCCCATGACCAGGGTGTGCAGGCGTAGCGGCGGTGGTCGATGGTGACGATGTCGCCGACCGAGAGGGATCGGTGGCGGTGTTGGTACCAGCGGCGCGTGTGCTCGACGTCGGCGGGGTGGGGGTGGTCGTTGAGTGCGGCGAAGATGCGGTCGAGGACCGCGAAGTCGTCGGCGTCGCTGGGATTGTCGAGCAGGAACCGATCAGCCAACAGGTAGGGGTCACCGGGTCGGTGACCGTAAATCATCGAGCGAGGATCGGCCGCCAGGTGGACGGTGATCATCACCTGAGTGAGGCGGCGCCGACGTTGACGGAGGAACCGGCGGCGAGCGCGGGTGTGACGGGCGCGGTGAAACACGGGCGGGCCTCCTCGAGGTGAAGCGCAGTGGCTGGAGCACCGCGGATCTGGCGGTGCCCCAGCCGACTACGTGCTGGGGGGTGGGTCAGGCGGCGACGAGTCGACGCTCGCGCGGTGTGGGGATGTGCAGGCCGAGGTGGACCCGGCACTGTGTGCAGAACCCGTCGTCGTGAACGGGGGTGTAGCGGGTGCAGCCCTCACACCGGCCGGGCCGCTGGCCGGGCGGCACCACCGGTCCGCGGCGACGCTTCGACGCGGTGGGTGCCGAGATGTACTCAGGATCAGCATCGTCTTCGACCTGTGGCGGGGCGCCGGGCAGGTCGGGGTGGGCGGCCAGGAACTTGTCGATCACTGCGATCAACCATTCCGGTGCCCGACGGCACACCTCGGTGATCAACCTGTAGGCGGCGTCGTGGTAGTGCTCGACGAAGTAGGTGCAGTAGGCGACGGCGAGATTGGTGACGGTGAACCCGTCGGGGAGTGCGGGCAGGCCGGTGCGGTTGTCGCTGCGGCAGTAGTCGCAGAGCCCGTCGTCGCTACGCATCACCCCGTCGCGGACGTGGATGGGGCGTTGGTCGGTGGTGGGGCGTTCGATGAAGCACGACACGCACCGCCATCCGGCGACCGGGGTCATCGCGGTGGCGAAGTCGTCGAGACCGTTGCCCTGGAACACGAACCCCTCGCGTCGGTCGGCGCGTGAGCGCAGCCCAGTGCGTTCGGCGGCCCAGGCGTGGGAGTGTTCGGGGGACTTCACCGTTTCACCGGCCAGGGCGCGGTCGTGGTCGCGTTGGTCGGCGACGTGCACGCAGTATTGGTGATCCCACATCGCCTCGGACAACTCCGCGGGCAGCGGCGCACGGTCACCGGGGCGTCGCGGAGTCCACCCCCGCGGCGCACCGGCGGTGAAGGTGACTCCGCGCGCGATCAGCTCAGCCCATCGTTGGCGCAGGCGGGCTTGCTCGACTACATCGGTGTCGACGAACAAGCTCTCCCGCATATACGCGGTGACCTCGGCCGGTTCCGGCTCGGCAGGGCGACGCTTGCCCCGTGCAAGGACGCGGGCCCGGATCTGCTCGGGGTCCAGGCGGGCGGCGTCGATGCGGCGGGAAGCGGGCATGGTCAGGCGCGGCAGCGGGTTGCGCCAGGTCCGGATGGATTGGCGGGGCATCTCGGCGGCGGCGAGCTGGACCTGAAACTTCGCGAACTCCTCGGCCACGCTGGTTTTGTTGGTTCGGGCGCGGGTTTCGATGAGCTGGGCCAGGGCGTGGTTGTCGTGGGAGTGCAAGCCGGGGTCGGTGTCGGGCACCAACCGCACCAACCGTTCGCGTTCGGTTTCGTCACCGGCGGACCAGCGGGCGCGCAGACGTAGCAGCGCGGACTCACGTGGGTAGAGGGTGAAGCACTCGACCATGAAGTCCAACAGGTCCCAGTCGGCGTCGGTCGCCAAGTCCAACGCGGGCCGGAACATGGTGATCGCGGCTTTGCGGTCGGTGTCGAAGGTGAGTTCGATCGCTTCGATCGCATCCAGGAACGACCTCGTATCCGGCACCGCCGTCACCGATTTGGTGGCGGGCTCGTCAGATGGCGGCTTGGCGCCGGTGACATCGGAGGCAGACAGAGTGAGATCGTGCCAGTCGAACCCGGGCTCGACACTGTATGTGGCGAGCGTGGTCGTGGGGGAGACGGTGGATGCGTGAACGGACACAGCTGTTCTCCTGACTGTGGATGGCGAGGATAGTGCGGCACCCAGGCGCGCTGGAACTGTCACGCTTTTCGCGAAATAGGGGTGCCGGGCTGGGGTGGGCCCAGCCGAGGGCTGTTCACCAGGACAGCGGGCGACACGACGGCGGGAACGCGCCAATTTGCGTGCGGGGGCGAATTCCCCGCGCACACCACCGGACCGCGGCCATCGCTGGGTCGGGCGCGGGGGGTTCGTTTCCGCCGGGCGCGGGCCCGACGGCGTGGCGCACGATGGCCTGGTAGCCCTCGAGCGGCTGGGCCCATCCCAGCACGGTGCCCCGACCCACCACCTACCTCCCCGCTCGCCGCCGCAGCGGTATGGCAGAACCGGGTCAGGTCACAACGGGTCAGTCACAACGGTGGTTGTCCGAAAGCACTCACACCGACACCGGCCAGCGCCGGCTCGGCCCACGCCTGACTGCCCCTGGCCGCCGGGGCGGAGGAGACCCACGGATCAGAAGCATCCGCGCGGGGCGCAGCTGCGGTGGAGTCGGCGGTGCGGGTCGCGCGGGTCGTCGTGGTGTCGGCGCCGAAGCCGTTGCCGTTGTTCGGTCTGCGTCCGGTGCGGGTTACTTGGGCCTGGGCGAACCGCAAGCTCGGGCCGACTTCGTCGACCTCGAGCTCGAACACGGTGCGTTTGTCCCCGTCTCGGGTTTGGTAGCTGCGTTGCTTGAGCCGGCCGGCGACGATGACGCGTGCGCCCTTGGTCAGCGACTCGGCGACGTTCTCCGCGGCCTCGCGCCAGATGTTGCAGCGCAAGAACATCGCCTCTCCGTCACGCCACTGATTGGTGTTGCGGTCGAACACCCGCGGGGTCGACGCGACCGTGAAGTGCGCTACTGCATCACCAGCGGGTATGAAAGTCAGCTCGACATCGGAGGTCAGATTCCCGATGACAGTGATGACTGTGTCACCAGCCATGACGAACTCCTTCGTACAAGTAGAGGGGTGGGTAGGACTGATCGACAAGCGCTGGCGCGGGTACGCGAGCGTTCCTCAGCGATGTCGGATCGGATTGGTCCGGAGGTGGATTCGCGCTCTGACGGCGCCAGGCCGGATGGCTCGGATGCGCGGGCGTCTCGACAAGACACCAACATGTGCTCCCGTCCATGAAGTGCTGTGAACTCGAGGAGCAGTCACCGGATCCGTGTGTCCGGCGCGACCCGGCCCGCAACAGCGACCCGGACGGCAGATGAGATGAGCCGGGGTTCGGGCACGCGACAGCCCAACGGCGCGACAGCAGCGGCGCTATCGTGAGCGGGGCGGTCCGAGTCGTCCCCTTCGATCCGGACCGCCCCACCGATCACGCCGCCGGCGCGAGCTGCTCGTCCACCGAGACGTCGTGCTCGCCGACGGTGCCCTCCTCACCGGTCACGACCTCAGTCCGATCCTGATCGAGAGGGATGGTGCGGTAGTCGAGATCGCCAGCGGCAGCGAGCTCGACGTCGACGAGCCGGAACTGCTCAGTCTGATCGCTGCCGCGCCCACGACCGGCCAGGTGTTCACCGACCGCGGCGAGGAAATGCAGGTAGGCGGCGACGGTGTTGCCCTGCCAGGCGTGGGTGCGCCAGCAGTCCTTGTCGAGGGTTGATTCGTGGGCGGCGAGTACGAGCCCGAGGGTGATGACCCACGCCCTGCCTGCCACGGCTGATGCTGCGGTGTCGGTGAGACCGGTGCTGGTGTCGGCGTTGAACAGCGTCAAGGCCAGTGTTCGGGCGCGGGTTCCGCCGAGCAGGGTGGTGTCGCGCGCCAGTGAGGTCGCGACGAGCTCGGCGCTGCCCGGCGGTGGAGTCCGCAACGCCAGTACCCGGGTCAGGAACTCCAGCCGCCGCGTCTTCGCGGCGGCGCCGCGTTTGTTCAGCTCGATCACCCGGCGCCGCTCCTCACGTTTACGGGCGCTCTCGGCTGCCGCGTGTTCGGCCGCGACCCGGGCACGATCGCCGCCGCCGTCGTCGTCATCGGGGCGGTCATCGCTGGTTTCGAGGTCTCGCCGGTGCAGCTTTGCGGTGTCGAGCTGGTCGACGGGCAGGTAGTAGCTGGGCATCCACATGTCCCGGTACACCAGACCGGTGACGCTGCGCAGCCCGTCAGCGGGTTCGATGCCCGGGTGGTCGGCGTCGAAATCGACGGTGTCGGGGTCGATGACCTCCCCGGTGTCGGGGTCGACGAGTTCGGCGTCCTCGACCAGATCCATCGCCACCGCCCACCGCCGCGGGTCGGCATCGATCATCTCGACACTGACCGGTCCGGCGGCGGCATCGACGAGGTCGTCGACGGGGACATAGGTGTCGTGGTCGACATCGACGGAGTCCACCTCGAGGATCGGATGCCCGGCCGCCGCGAAGGGCAGGGCCGCCGTGAGACGGTCGCGGCGTCGGGCGCGGTCGGCGGCGATCAGCTCGGCTTCGTAGTCGAAGTTCCACCGCACCGACGACAGCTTCTCCACCGCGGCGTGATCGCCGAGCTGTTCGTATCCGGCGATCACGGTGAGCTGGTCGAGACTGAACTGACTGGTGTCCAACAGGTTCCGCGCGGTGCTCGATCGACCGATCTTTCCGGCCTTGCGAACCCGCGCGGTGTCGGTTTGCAAGCCCTCGGCAATGCGGGTGGCGGTGGCACCGAGGTCGAGCATGTAGGCGACCCCGGCCGCGCGCGCGGAATCGGTCAACTCGATGCGCCGGTCGTTGAGGTTGATCTGATCCAACGCCCGCTCGATCAACCGTTCCGGATCATCGATCGACCGGTCGGTGGCCTCGATGTAGACGGGGACCTTCGCAAGACCGAGGGTGCGGGCGATCAAGGCGCGGACCTGGCCGTCGATGACCACGACGTGTCCGTCGGGGCCGCGCTGGGCCAGGATCGGATCGCGCACCCCGAACCGGCGGATCGACTCGACCTCTTTCGGGTGGGCGTCGAGATCGATCTGGTCTTCGGGACGCACGTTGTGGCCTATCACCAGATCAGCCGGGTCCATGCTGACGGCCTCGGCGGCCGCAGGCAGCGGCGCGAGCACGGCGATGGGTTGGTCGGTGCCGGGCGTGGGATCCTGTTCCAGGTCAGCCGAAGCGTCGGGCTCGATGGTGGTCGTGGACACGGAAACTCCTTGCGGTAGAAGACGACAACGGCGCGACCACCAGCTGGAGCCGGGGGTGCGCGTGAAATGAACGGGGTCAGCTGGTGGTGCGGGAGCGGCGGGCGACGTTGAGCGAGTACAGCTGCAGCGCCCCGGTCTCGTCGGGGCGGTAGGTCCAGTACCGGCCTCGCCAACCTCGGAACTGCTCGCGCCAGGCCTCGGTCACCGGGTTGTCGGCGAGTGCGGTGACGGGTCCGGCGGTGCCGAGGTGCTCGCGTCCGGCGAACTCGGTCCGTGAGATCGACTCCACGGCGGTGGCATCGATCGCGGGTGTTGTGCTCATTCGGGGCTCCTGTCGGTCGGGGGGTGATCGGGTCGTGTGCGCGGTGCGGTGGCCGACGACCACCCGGTTGAGGGTTACGCTGGATGTTTGCTGGTGCCGTGGTGTGGAAGGGGCGTGGTGATGGCGAGGAGCCGGTGAGTGGGTTGCCGCGGTACGCGCCGATGCTGACCGCGGCGGGTGCTCTGCCGGTGGACGACGGGCGATGGGCCTTCAAGCTCAAGCACGGCGGGATCCTTCACTGAACTTGGCAAGCTGACCGCGCGATGGAAGGCCGGGGGATGCCGCGGGGGTAGGGGGAAATCAGTCGAATTCCGTCGGAGCCTGGTGGTGCAATGGTCGCCATGGCAAAGCTCGACGACGCGTGGCTCAAGACGGTGGATCGCTTCGGCAAGGTCGGATCCCGGCACCACGTGATCCCGAGGTTGGTGTTGAAGCGGTGGGCCGACTCGAACGACCAGGTTTGGGTGAAGTCCAAGCACGACCGCCAGGAGGGCATCCGCGGCATTCGCGATCTCGCGATCAAGGACTTCTACACCTTCCTCGCGACCGATGGACAGCTCGACGCCACCTTCGAGGAAGTCCTGACCGTGGTCGAAGACCGCGCCGCGACGGTGCTGACACGGATCAACAGCCCGTTCGTCGCCGACATCGTCCTGAGCCCTCAGGAGTACGCGCACCTGGCGCAGTTCGTCGCGTTCCAGATCGTGCGCAGCCCTCGGCGCCGACGTGAGTACGAGCTGATGGTCGACTGGTATGCCAAGACCTACGCCGCTGGGTCGATGCCGGGCAGGATCTCCGAGGACGATCTGCGCACCCTCGAGTTCCTGCCACATCAGAACGAGCACCTCGAACAACTCGGGGTGAAGGCTGACGCGCTGACGGAGGTGCTGATGACGCGCCCCGTCGCACTGGTGAGCATCGACCGCCCGCTGTTCTGGGCCGGAGACGAAATGGTCATCCTCAACACTGCCGGTGACCCCGTTCACCACCAGCCGGACTGCGCGATGACCGACGAGGAGTTCCAGCGAAAGCTCGAGCGCGCGCGGGGCAAGAAACGTCGTCAGCGCGGACGCGAAGTACGCAGGCTGCTGCACATCTACACGACCCAGCCCCGCGACATCGAGGCCGCGCTGGAAATCGTGATGCCGATCAGCCCTCGCACCATCCTGTTGTTCGGACCGGCGACGCAGGACTGGCGCGGGGCGGTGGACCGGGACCGGTTGCAGGGCGAAGACGCTGATCGCTTGGCCGCGTGGGTCAACGACAACATCACCCGCTACTCCCTGGATGTGATCGTCGGCCGCCGCGACGACCCGCTGTTCCGAAGCTTCCCGATCCCCGACCGCGCATCGCTGCTGGCAGTCTGCGGGCCCGCCGGCGCAGCGCGGGACGCGGTGATGTCGGTTCCGAAACGCCTGCGGCCACGGCGCCTAGACCGCCGTACCGATCTGGACCCGATCGAGTAGCCGCGCGGGCACCCCGGGCACCGTGGACCCGAAGGCGAAGAACCACAGCGCCTTCCGTTGGCTGCCCGGGGCCCGGCGGCGAAATCTCCGGGCCCGGGGCTGGTCGGTTTATCTGCGGTGGCGGGCGGTTTCGAGTTGGTCGCGGGCGAAGGTAGTGCCGTGGGGCCAGTCTGTGGTGAGCAGCTCCAGGAGGCCAGGGCTGTCGCTGTCGTAGCGGGTGGTGGCTGGTGCGGTGACGTCGTCGAGCAGGGAGGCGGTGAGCCGGGCCAGGGAGTTGGT
Organism: Nocardia canadensis; assembly: GCF_032656385.1. Taxonomy (NCBI): domain Bacteria; kingdom Bacillati; phylum Actinomycetota; class Actinomycetes; order Mycobacteriales; family Nocardiaceae; genus Nocardia; species Nocardia canadensis. The sequence goes on along the minus strand of NZ_JAVCWB010000009.1, from coordinate 23,833 downwards.
GCCGCTGCCTGGGTAGCCCCAGTTGATTCCGGGGGCGTCGCGGCGTGGGGCCAGGTGGATGGTTCCGTCGGCGAGTCGGATCCAGATCGGCTTGTCGAGTGTGAGTGCGGCCAGAGCGCTGGTTGTGGGTAGCCGATGCGGGACCGCGGCGACGATCTGTCCGGAGGACAGGCGTACTGCGGGCGCGTCGGTGGCGGGATCGGTTAGGTAGTCGGTGACCGTGTCGTCGCTGTGGGTGAGGTGCCCGAAGAGGATCTCGAAACCTGCTGAGACAGTGCAGGGTTGCAGGCGGGCGGCCCATTCGGCGCCGAGTCCCTGGCTGGGGTCGATGCGTTCGGCGGCGGTGTAGGGGAATCCGTCGTTGTGTCCGGAGGCCAGGACCGCGCGCATCGCGTTGCGGGCGAGGGTGTCGGTGCGCGCGGCGATATTGAGCCACCCGTCGCGCAGTACGACCTCGTCGAGGTCGGCGGGTTCGGTGACGGCCGGGCTGGTCGCGGCGAGTTCGGTCCAGTGCGCCATATCTAGTTCGGTGGTGATGATCTTGATCGTCTGCGCGACATCGCGCCCGGCGCGGTAGCGGGCGTCGGCGGCGAGGTGTGTTAGGACGGCGTGGGCGGTGGTATCGGCGGGCAGGGTGGCCGCCAGCTGTAGTAGGGGCGTCGGGTCGGGTGTGACCAGGGAACTGGCGATCTCGACCGGTTCGTCGCCTGGGCGCCAGCGGCTCATAGCCGCGGCGTCGCGCAGTCCGTAGGGCCAGTACGGTGCCCGACCGCCCAGGACCAGTGCGAGTTCGGGCCAGACCGGCCCGTCGGCGTCGAGGTGTTCACCGCGCTGGTCCAGGACCCACAGCGACGGCCCGCGCAGCCCGAAGTCGTGACGAACCTTGACCACCCGCGGCACCGGGGGCGTGACTTTCGCCGCTTCGCCTCCGGCCCACCCGGATTCGTAGGCAGGCGCGGTCGGCCACAGCAACCGCAGGATGATCCCGTGCACGGTCCAGTCCTGGATCACCCCGCCCTCGATCGCCTGTGTGCGGGACAGGATCGCTTCCCCGCGCGGCCAATACCGCAGCGGCACAGTGGCAGCTGCCTGCGGGTTCTGGGTTGCGAGCCACTCCCACACCTGATCGGCCGGCCAACGCGTAACGCCGGTGGCGTCGGCCTCGCCTGCGGGGAACCCCGGTGCGCGCAACCAGCGCCGCTCGGCACCGAACACCTTCTGCAGCTCATCGCGGTTCAGTCTGTCGATCTCCCACATGGGGCACCCCTCTTTGTCGACGCGCCGAAAAACCTCTCCGGCAAGGCAATCCGATTGATCAAGCCTGACACAGGATTAGAGCAGTAGGCTCCGACACGATCGGCTGTGGCGTGTGCGATGGTCCGGTGGGATCAATCGGAGTCCGGTGGGAAGGCCCGCTCGAGGAACTGGTCATACGCCTCATCGGGCAAGGCGCCGTCGAGGGCGAGTGCTACAGCTAGGGTGTAGGTGGTTCTGGAGCGGGGGAGACCGAGTTCGCGCTCGAACGCATGTGGCGCCAGCGCAACGAGTTCGTCGACCACGGCGCAGGCCTGCCGGCGTCCTCGGGTGGTGAGCGGGCGGGTGTCGTCGGGGCCGATGACGGGCTCGGCGTGGCGGAGCAGGATCAGCGTGGAGCGCACGGCGGCCGTCGTGTCGGACGCATCGGCGTCGTCGCGTGCGTCCAGTGCTGGTGGGCCGGTCCGGAGTTGTCGTGCCAGCGTGCCCGCAGTAGTGCGAGTCCGCGCTCGACCGCGATCATGCGGGCCTGAACGCCGGGGTCGTTCGGGTCGTAGCCCGCTTCGATCAGCGCGGCCCGGTCTTCGGGTGTCATGCCAGTTTGGACGGCGCTGCTTCGTTGCAGGTTCCCGGCAAATCGGACGACTTCACCCTGGTCCAGGTCTCGGCATCGAAATCACCCCTCCAGGATCGAGGAGCGCCGACATCCGGTTGCCGGTGCCGGGCGCCTGCGGGTTGACCTATCGCCCTACACGGCTGCCGGCTGCGGATTCCGCGCCGACCGGCCTGGACGCCGCAGCCGGGGTTGTGATCAGGTGGCGTTGCCGATACGTGTTGTCGGCTCCGCGCACTATCGTCATCATGCAGCAGCCCACCACCGCGTCAGTCCGACCGCCGGTATCCGTTCAGCCGTTGGGCGACGGCTTTCCGACTATGGTGCGTGCACCATGACGATCCGGCGGGAGTGGAACCGATGAGTGACGACGACTATCCGATCTACTTCGACGCGCCCTCGATCGGCGAGGACTACCAGGTACTGCCCGATGGTCGGGTTCCGTTGTGGGTGATGCTCACCGTCGGCGACGACGCGCACTGCGTCACGCCGTGGCACACGGCCACGGCTCCGCTGGTCCTGTCGGCTGCGGTGATGGGCCGTGACTGCGACATCCCGGCGGGAGAGGTCATCGACCGCGAGTTCACTGCAGCGGGCGGGCAAGACGAGCCGTTGCACGACTTCCGGCTCGTGCACGACCCCCGGTTGTAAGTCGAGCAGGGCCAGGGCTGCAGTCGTCCGGCCGATGGCCGCAGGTCGGTCATGACGAGGACGGGTGTTCGGGGTCGCGGTGAGCGCGGTCGACTCGCCAGGGGTGCACGGTCGAAGCGGATCGCGGCCGCAGTGGACGTCGCAGGCGTGGATACCTGCGGGTATCGGATTCGGCGTAATCACGCAGTACCTGGGTCAACCGCACCGCGACCGCATCGAGGTGATCCGGGTCCACCGCGATGCCGAACGCGGCACAGGCCTCGAGCTGGCGACGGACGGTGGCGAGCGCTACAGCCTTCCGTGCGGGGCGAGGCGTCTCGGGCATGACCCGAACTCTACCCGTTATCGAACATACATTCGAGACCTGTAAGTTCGGCGGCGTGTTCGAGAAGTGGCCGGTGCAGTTCACGCCAGAACCGTGGCGAGTCGTCGACCCGCCGCAGAAGGTGCTCGTCGCCGCCCACCTGGCCATCGCCACCAAACCGAAGTACTTCCGCCAGGACCAGCTGGCCATGCGGGTGAAACTCGGCGGCCTGCGTCTGGCCGACAACGTCCCCGGCTGGCTCCATGCCTGGGTGCTGCTCGCCGACGGAACCTGGATGGGCCTGGTCACCTTCACCCTGGTCACCGGCAACGGGCACGGTCAACTCCAACTCCACCAATGGTGTCCCGCGCACGCACTGAGCCCGGTCGAGCAGTAGGCGAGACGGCAGGTGCTGCGGACGGCGTCTGTGCTCGCCGGAGATTTCTGCACGGCCGTACCGGTATGGCAGCGTGGACGGCGTGAACAGGATCGAGGTCGAGCAGATCGACGGTGAGCACGCGATGCTCGCGCCGCTGCTGGTCCGCCTCGACGAACTCCACCACCTGCGCGACAGCGTCTTCGCCGCACCATCACGGTTGACCGGGGTCGGTGACCCGGGTGCGGTTCGGCTCCTCGCTCGCCGCGACGGCGCGGCCGAAGGGTTTCTCGCCGGCAACCCGCAGACGGGCCACCTGGCGCTGGTCGGTGTCGTGCGACCGCGGTGCGGTGTCGGGTCTGCGTTGGTGCGCGCGTTCACCCAGCGAGCCTGCGTGGCGGGCGCCGATGAGGTGACGGTGGTCCTTGATACCGACCCGCATGGGCGGTGGGGGCGGCGACAGTTCTTCGAAGCGCTCGGCTTCACCGCGGTCTCGGGAAGCGCGCTGCACTTTCACCACCGGGTGTCGACGGGTGTGCGCACGTATCCCCCCAGAGACCTGCGCCGCACCTGATGCCGAATCTCGCCACTGACCGGCTACCCGACAAGCGCCGATATTCGAGGTCGATTCGGCATCTGTACCGAGCCGCTAGCGATCCAATGATGCGGCGGCCGTACTGAACTCGATGTCGAAGCGGCCGCCGGGATGCACAGTGAAGATCATGATCCCGCCACGGGCGGCGTGGTGGCGAATCATCTCGATCAACGAGATTCCGTCCTGTTGCTCGGTGAGGGAGATGTATTCGGAGAAGTCGTCGCCCCCGACCGCGGTGTAGGAGAAGTCGAAGTACTGCTCGTAGCCGACCGCGTACACGACCTTCGAGGAGCCCTCGGGTTTGGCGGGGTCGGCCAGCAGGCGGGGTACGCCGTTGGACAGCAGGTAGGTGCCCTGGTCCTTGGCCCACACCAACGCCGGTGGGACCGGTTCGGGTTTGTCGCTGTCGTAGTCGGGCCACGAGTGCTCTGTGGCGGCCATCGCGTGCTCGGCGATCACGGCGACCTGACGCAGCGGGAACCACAGTTCGAACGTGCCCATCCGGACCGGCATCGATGAATTCCTCTCTGTTGGCGAATAGTTCAGTCCTCGGCGGTGAGCGCGGCCACCCGTTGCCCGGCATCGGCGCCAAGGTGGGCTCGGCGGTTCTCGACCACGGCCGCGCGCACCCGGCCCACGCGGGCGCGGCTGGGTGCCGACTCGGCGCCTGAGGATCCGTCCGCAAGCTTTTAGGTGGGAAGTGGCTGGGTGGTCAGGACGCGCAGGCCTGGTGCCCGTCGATGCCGAGCTGGGTGAGTTCGAGGGTGAGCGGGGCGTAGTCGGGGCGGGCGCTGACCCAGGTGGCGAAGCTCGACCATTCCCAGCCGTGGTAGCGGGCGATGTCGCGGGATCTGAGGTTGCGGGTGTATTCGACCGAGGCGTGGGCGAAGCCGAGGGCCGCTTGGACCTGTTGGGGTTTCAGCGAGCTGGCGAACACGCGCAGTTCGAAGGTGTCTTCGGGGTAGACGTTGATCGCTTGTTGTCGGCCTAACCCGCGATGGCTGCCGCGGGCGAATTCTCGGCACCGTTGCCGGGCGGCGGGAGTGAACTGGGCCCAGGTGGAGTCGCGGCGGGCCAAGGTGGTGACTTCGGGTTGGTTGCGGTGGATGAATTTCATCCACCGGTAGATGTGGGCGGGGGAGTCGAACCCGTCGCGGGACAGGTGGATGTGGATGCCGACCTCGTCGTCGGTGTGGCAGCCGAGTAGCCGCAGCCGGTTCAGTAGTGACCAGGGGAACTCGCTGATCGCGTAGTGGTAGGTCATGGGGTGGGTGACCAGTTCGAACCCGCAGCTGATCGATCCGTCGTGTTTGAGGTAGGCCAGATCGCCGACGGCGGCCACGGCGGTGTCGACGGCGTCGGTGAAACCTTCTCTGGTGGCGCGGATTTCGAGTTCCAGACCCAGGTAGAGGGGTCCGTCGCCGTGGAAGACGGGGGTGGGCTTGTAGAAGTAGTCGAAGATCGCGGGGTGGTCTGATCGGCAGTCCGAGCACTGGTCGGTGCCGAACGGGACCAGGGTGACGCAGGTGTCGCATTCGCGGTATTCGCTGGCACACATCTCGCACACGTCGATGCCGTCATCGGTGGGGTAGGGACGCGCGGTGCGCGCCAGGCAATCACCGCATCGCAGGTAGTCCTGGGCACAGCTCGGGCAGAGGTCGTGGCCGCTGATGACCTCGACGAGGTCGCGGACCGAACTTCGGCACTGCGGGCACTCGGGCCAGTCGGCCCGGCAATCACCGCAGAGTCCGTCGGTGTCTGGGAGGTCGACGAGGTCGGCTGCCGGGGTCGGCGTGCGGAACTGGCCGCAGGCAGGTTCTGCGAGAACCGGGGTGGGCATGGGAGGTTTCCTTCCGTGAAATGCACTGAGCCCGCACCGCGGTGGGTGCGGGCTCAGTGGCCGGTGAGGAATCAGAAGGCGCGATGCTGGACGATCGGCTGCGCTGGTGGCGGCCAGGAATCGATCCAGGGTCAGTCCACGGCGACAGCGGACCTAGCCGCTTGCGACCATCGAGTTCGGTGGCGGCGTCGTACTCCGTTTCTGCTGGAGAAAGGGTCAGTGCGTGGTAGCGAGTGCGGCCAGCAGTTGTGCGGTGTCGGTGGCCAGGCGGGCGCGGCCGTCGCCGAGCATGGCCGCGCACCCGGCCCACGCAGGCGCGGTCGGTGTCGGGGCGGGCAGCGCGAACACGGGCCGGTCGAGACGGTTGGCCCAGCCGACGGCGTTGAGTGTGCCGCTGCGGATCCCGGCCTCGGGCACCACCATCCCGGTGCTGGCGAGTGCGGCGATGATCCGGTTGCGGTGCAGGAACCGCTCCCGCGCGGGTCGTTCGGACGGCGGGTATTCCGAGACCAGCAGCCCGCGACGGGTGACCTGCTCGAACAGGCCGTGGTTGGCGGCGGGATAGGCGCGGCGCAGTCCGCCGGCGGTGACCACGACTGCGGATCCGTCGGCGGCGAGCGTGGCGTCGAGGGCGGCGGTGTCGATGCCGTAGGCGCCGCCGGTCACGATCGTCCACCCCTTCCCGGCGGCCGCGGTGGTGAAGTCTCGTGTGGCGGTGTCGCCGTGCTCGGTGCAGGCCCGCGCGCCGATGACCGCCACACCGTGTTCTGCGAGGGCGTTGAGGCGTCCGGCGCCGCGTGCCCACAGCGCGACAGGCCCGTGCCGGTTGGTGTCGGGGTCGTCGAGATCGGTGAGCTGGCGCGGCCACTCGGAGTCCTCGCCGGTGATCAGCCTGGCACCGATGCGGTGGGCGTCGGCGAGGTCGGCTTCAGCGCGCACCGACAGGCCGGGAGTGGCGCGAGCGAGGATGTCGGCAGCGCCGTCGGCGCCGTGAGCGGCGAGCAGGACCGCGACCGCGCCGCGTCGGGTGAGGGCGGCGCGGGCCAGGATTGCCCATGCCAACTGCTGGGCGTATTCGGCGGAAAGGGTGGACTCCATGGTCGAGGAAGCCTTTCGAAGGTCTGGACGGCGCTGCAACGCAATGCGGGTCCGGGTCGATGGACGGCTCCTGTTGTGGTTGTCCACAGAGGTATCCACAACATGTGGATATCGTGAGGGCTGGTCACCTCCCGGACCGGCGAGCGGTCGGCCCGAGGGTCCGGCGCTCGACGAGCACGCCGGGCCATCGGCTAGTCGCCGTTCTCAGGTCCTTCGGTGAGGCCGAGGGTTTCCCACAGTTTGCGGGCGGCGATGACTGCTGCGAGCAAGTCCATCGGCTGGGAATCGTCGGAATTCGGTGCCGGGTCGCGGACCTTGCGCAACCGCCGCAACGGCACGCCGCGTAGCGCGATCCCGGTGGCCGCTGGCCCGGATTCGTCGGCCGGGACGGTGAAAACGTCGTAGTCGTCGCGCCGGATCCAGGCCTCGTACCAGGCTTCGGCCGGCTTGCCCTCCCGACCCGGGGTGGTGTCCTCCGGGGGCGCCCAGTACCGGCAGCGGCACAACGGGTCACCGCATCGGTTGATCGGGGCATTGCCGACGGGGTTGTAGCGATCGACATGCCCGGCCAACATCACGCAAGCACGGCGGCTGTACCAGGCGCACTCGGGGTGCAAGCCGGGTTCGACGGCGACGCCGCGTAGGTAGTCCGACGGTCGGATCATCAACACCAGGGTGTCGTCGAGTCCTTCCCCGCACACCTGACATCGCTTGTGGTGCAGGACTTCTGCGAGCCGGTGTGGGTCGATGTTTCCCCACACCGGGCGGGTGCGGTCGCGGTGGGCGAGGGTGATGTAGGGGACTACGAGTCCTGACGAGAGCGGTGCCGTCGCCAGGCGCGCGGGGATCGGAACACGCTCGGCCGCCGGCGGTCGGGATCCGGGGGTTGCGGGCATGGGTGCCTCGAATCTGGTGGTTCGGTGTCGGGTGCGGTGTCCTCGGCGGGACAGCGGTAGGCGACGAGGACGACAGTGACGGTCCGGTCGGGGGCGAAGGGTGTCTGGACTCGGAGGTGGATCAGCGACACCAGGCTGGTGGTGGTCGGGGTGCCGGTGTTCCACGGCTCGTAGAGGTTGTCGTCGGGGTCGGGGATCTGGGCTTGCAGCCAGGCGGTGAGTTCTCCGACGTGGGTGATCACGATGTCCAGCGTTTCCCGGTGTGTGGGTCGTGGTCGTAGACGGGCACCACGGTGGGTGCGCCGAGGGCGTGTGAGGTGATCGAGGTCGGCAGCACGGCTTCCTCGCCGCCGGCGGCCCACCACCCGGGCGCGATCACCCACCGGTCCTCGGCGAGGTGTGCGGGCACCAGCCGCCAACTGATCCCGGTCTTCGCGATACCGAACGGGTCGGCACCCCAGCGGGTTTCGCGTGTGCCGTCAGCTGTGATGGTGTCGATCGCGGTGGCGTGTTCGATGCGCACCAACGCCATCACCGGCAAGTGATCGGCGATGATCTCGGTGTGGGGGAACACCGCGATCGGGGTTCCCGCAGCGGGGGTGTCGGCGAATGCGGCGTGCCAGCCGATGACCAACACCTCACGCGCGGGCCGGGGGATGGGGTGCAGGCGGGCGGTCCAGCGCGACGGCTCAGCCGCCCCGACCACGGTGGTGTTCACAGCAGCCCCTGGTCACCGTTGCTGGGTGCCAGGTACTGCACAGTCTCGATGAACCGCAACGGCACGATCACCTGCTCACCGGCATCAGTGGTCAGGTTGGCGTGGCGGGCGCCGACAGTGTCCACGGTCATCCGAAAATGCAAGTGCCCGCCGCGGGTGCGGACGGTGACGGTCAGGTTGTTGTGGCGGGCCTCGTGGAGTGCGGCCACCACCATCGTCGATTCGGTCGAACCGGTCACCGGGTCAGCGACAGGGCTGACGCCACGCAACTGGTTCAGGGCGGCGCGCACCCTGTGGCGCAAGGGCGGTACGGTCAGCGGATAGGTCATCGAGGGTGTCCTCTCCAAGAGGGCTCCAGACGGAGCACGAAAGACATGGGTGTCAGGCGGTTTCGAGTGCCAGGAGGTCGGAGTAGCGGTCGGCCTCATCGGGGCAGGTGCAGCGGCAGCGCGGGTAGGGATTCAGGCACGCTTCGCAGAAGCCGCAGTACGGGCAGTGCGGGCCGTCGGGGTTGTCGTACTCTGCCCCGCAGTTGTCACAGAACTCGTAGTCGACGAAGGCACCGGCCGGGTATCGGCCCAGCTCGTAGTTGTGATTTGAGTACCACGACCCGTCGCGCCAGTGCCCGCGGTGTTCGTTGAAGATGTAGGCGGGATGTTTGTAGGCGGGGTCGACGGTGAGGATGGCGGCCTTGTCGGTACCCAACCAGAGTTCGAACCGTTCCCGTCCGGCCCAGGAATCCAATGACCCGAACGGGTTCTGCGGCAAGAAGTCCTCGGCCGCGATCCGGGTATCGGAACGGTCGTCACCGGTGAGGGGGTGGACGTGCTCGGGCAGGATCCCGTTGTGGGCCAGCACGCTTCGCTTGTCCCCGCCGATGGCGAAGGGGTGACAGTTGGCGGTGGTGTGGTCACCGTGGGTGGCGAAGCGGGAATGAAACAACGCCGGCCCGTCCGGGAATGATGCTCGGGCGTGGGCGAATTCGGTGATGGTGGTCTCTGGGTCCATGCCGTGGCCGACGATGAGCCGGTCCCCGGCGTGCACAGCCCACCCGTGCCCGTGCGGGTTCGCGACCGCACCGGCGGCGAGAGCATGGAAATCGGGGGCGATGCCGGGTTTGATGACGGTCAAGATGCACATGCGAAGTCCTCCAGGTTCCGGCTGGGCACACCGATTGAGGCCGGTGCCAGCGCGGCGAGTTCAGCGGTCAAAGCGGCGTATTCCGGTCGCGCTGCCACCCAGCTGGTGAAGGTGGCCCAGTCCCAGCCCTGGCCGGCGACGACGTCGTGGGCGCGCAGGGCGCGGGTGTATTCGACGGAGGCATGGGCGAAACCGAGCGCGGCTTGCACCTCGCGGCGATCGAGCGAGCTGGCGAAGACCCGCAGCTCGAAGGTGTGGGCGGGTCGGGCGTTGATGGCGTGATAGCGGCCCCACCCGTGTCCGCCGTGGGCGAGGTGTTTGGCCATGTCGCGGGTGTCGGGGTCGAAGCTGGCCCATTGCGAGTCGCGGCGCCGCGCCAGCGCGGTGACGTGGGTTTCGTTGCGGTAGACGAGTTTGAGCCACCGGTAGATATGGGCAGGGGAGTCGAACCCGGCCCGCGACACATGCACGTGGATGCCGACCTCGTCATCGGTGTGACAACCCAGCAACCGCAGCCGCGTCAACAGCGCCCAGGGGAACTCGCTCATCGCGTAGTCGAAACTCATCGGGTGGGTGACCAGTTCGAACCCGCAACTGATCGACCCGTCGTATTTGAGGTAGCCGACCCCGTCGAGGTGGTTGTTCGCGGTCGCGACCGAGTCCTCATAGCCGTGCACGGTGGTGCGGAGTTCGAGTTCCATGCCCAGAAACAGCGGCCCGTGCCCGTGAAAGACCGGGCGCGGGCTGTAGTCGGAGTCGTGGACACGGGAATCGTCGGGCCGGGCGCAGTCGTCGCAGTAGTACTCACGTCCCCGGACGAGGGTGCGGCACCTGTGGCATCGGGTGTAGTCGTCGCGGCAGTCCTCGCACACCGCCCGATCACCGTCGACGGTGTAGGAGTCGGCGGTGCGCAGATCGCAGTCGTCGCAGGCGGTGTAGGACTCGGCACACGATTCGCACACGTCACCGCCGGAGAGGACCGCCACGACGTAGGGCGCGTAGCGCTCGCAGTCCTCACACACGGTGCAGGGGGCTCGGCAACCAGCACACCAGTAGTCGTCCGCAGTGGTCAGTGCGGTATCGCGGGCGGGGAAATCACACCTCTCACACAGGTCGAGGCCAGCGACACAGTCCGAGCAGAGTTGTTGGTTCTCGGCCGTCTCGACCAAGTCCGCGGCAGGGTGTCGGGCTGAACAGGCATCGCATTCGGCGAGGACGACCAGGACAGCGGTGGGCATGGAATTCCTTCCCTGGAAACGACGAAAGCCCGCACGACGGGTGCAGGCTCAGGGGAAAAGCGTTGGTGACTTGCGGTGCGACCGACGCGTCAGGGACTCGGGGCGGTCGGTGGTTTCACCGCCGACAACGGCAGGGGTCGGTTGAGAGCGCGGTGGCGCGGGCTGCGGGTGCGCGGTCGGCGGCATTCGCAGTGCGGGAACCGGTTCTCGCAGGCGAAGCACCACCCGCACGTGGTGCAGTAGCGGCTGACCCGGTTCTCGTCGACGGTCTCACAGCTACGGCATGCCAATCGGCGTTGCGTGGCGTACCGCTGCGACCAGGGCAGGTAGCTGCGGTTGGAGTACCAGATCCCGCTGTCCCACAAGCCTTTCGACTCGTTGAGCAGATACACCTGCTGGTCGAAGGCGGGGTCGACAGTGAGGATCAGCAACTTGGATGACCCCAGCCAGGACTCGAGTCCCCGAAACCCCTTGTGGGTGTCGATCGACCCGAACGGCTGGCGTGGGAGGTAGTCCTCGGCGGCGATGCGGGTGTCCGATCGCCAGTCATACGGGCCCGGATGCACACGTTTGGGCAGGACACCGTTGTGCGCCAACACGGTTCGTTTGTCACCACCGAGGCGGAAGGGGTGACAGTTGTCGACGGTGCGGATGCCGTGGGTTGCGTAGCGGGAATGAAACAACGCCGGACCCCGCGGATGCTGGGCACGAACCCGGGCGAACAGGTCGATCACTTCCTCGGCGTTCATGCCGTGCCCGGTCACAATCACGGGGCCGGCGATAACAGCGAACCCATGCCCGTGCGGATTCGCCTCGGCGCCATGCCGCAACGCGGTCGGGTCCGGTGCGACGGAGGCGGGGATGAAGGTCAAGAGGCACACAGCACGCCCTCCTGTTCATCGATCAGGTCGGCAAGGTGGGCCAGTTCGACCACCAAGGGCGCGTATTCGAGGCGGCGCGACAGCCAGTCGGTGAACTGGTCCCAGTCCCAGCCGCCTGCGTGGATCTGGGCGACGGTGAGGTCGGCGGTGTAGGCGATGGAGGCCTCGGTGAACGCCAACGCCGCCTGCACCTGGCCGGGGTCGAGCGCGCTGGCGAAGACCCGCAGCTCGAGGGTGTCGCGGGGGTGGGGGTTGATCGCCTGGTACCGGGGCAACCCGACCGCGTGGCGGGCGCCTTTGGCCAGGTCTTTGGCACGCGAGCGAGTGTCGGGCTCGAACGGGGCGTAGCGGCTGGTGCGTCGCGCCAACCGCGAGACCTGGTCGGAGTTGCGGTAGACCAGCTTCATCCACCGGAAAATGTGTGCGGGCCCGGTGAACCCTGCCCTAGAGGCGTGCACGTGCAAACCAACACCGGCACCGGTCTCACAGCCCAACCGGGCGAGCTGGTGCAGGACCTGCCACGGGAATTCGGTGAGGGCGTACTGGTAGGTCATCGGGTGGCACACGATCTCGAAACCCATGGGGCGGATCGAGGAATCACGTTTGAGATAGCCGAGCGATCCGAGTGTGTCGGTGGCGGTCGCGATCGCATCGTCGAAACAGTCTTCGGGTACAACGACTTCCAGTTCCAGCCCGAGGAACAACGGGCCGGTGCCGTGGAAGATCGGGTCGGGACGGTAGGTGTAGTTCCACAACGTGTGCCGGTCAGCGCACCGATCACACCCGCGCCGCCCCGCCAGCAACGTGCCGCAGTCCGGACACGCGCACAGCTCCTGAGCGCACGTAGGGCAGGTGCGGTGGTTGCCGACGACGTAGCGGCTGTGGCGGGTGAACCGTTCGCACCGGAAGCACTGATCGAACAACTGGTGCGCGCAGATCCCGCAGACGAAACCGCCGGTGTCGGTGCGCAGACCGGTGAAGGTCACCTCCGCACACGACACGCACGCGTTCAATCCGGTCGCACAGTCCGAACACAGGCGCCGCCCGGCGGCGGTGTCGGTGAGGGCGAGCGAACGCACGCCGCAGCGGTAACACTGGGCGCAGGTTCGGGCGCATGCGTGGCAGACGATCCCGGCGTCGACCGGGACACGTACACCGGGTTCGCGGGATCGGCAGACCCCGCACGGATCGGGCAGATCGAGATCGGGCACAGCAAACCCCTTCCGAAAGACGACGAACGCCGCACCCGAAAACCGGATGCGGCGTGAAAGACAGGACGAAAAACGTGACCCAGGACAGGGACAGGTCAGGCGGCGCGCGCAGTTGCCAGGCGGCAGTCGACCGGTTCGCCGAGATGGCGGCCCTCGCAGGAAACCAGCGTCAGCACACGGGAGGGCTGGGCGAGCTGGCGCCGGGCGATCGCCTCGAACTCATCGATCCGGCTAGCGTTGATGGCTTCGTGGTGCTCGCCCAGATCCCCGCCCAGACCATCGACGGTGGGCAGTCCGGCCTGACGCCACATCCGCACGTACAGGCCGAACGCGGTGGTGTTCAACGGAGTCACCAAGCTCGCGCGCATCAGCGACAACACGACCTCGACCGAGGTCCCCGGCTTTGTCGACACACCGGTCGCGACCCGCTCGAGCAGCTCCCGGGCATGCGCCCGGTAGACGAACTCGGTGGACATCCGATCTTCGGTCGCGCTCAACAGCGAAAAGCTGTGGTGCAACACGTCAGCGACATCAGGGTGGCGGGTTTGGGCTCGCTGGATCTCCTCCTCGGCCCACTCCAGCTGCCTGAACGTTGCAAGGAGGGTCTTGGTGAACTCCGATCCGGCTAGCTCGCGGAGGATCGGTTCGAACATGGTGTGCGAGGTGGTCATCGGTCTCCCTACTTCGAGAAACTGTGCGGGTGAGAGGGGCCGGGGGGAACGCGAAGTGGCTCACCCGGTCACCGAGCCGGACCGCAGGGCAGGACGCGTCGCGGGGCACAGCGAGCGGCAAGCGGATACGTAAGGGCTGGTGAAAGAACCTGTAGCGCCAGGGTGTTGCCGTCGCGATGCTGGCGAGGGCCCGAGTTGGCGGCGTAGGCTGGCAGGCGGAAGAGCCGCTGGTCGGGCCACTCTCAGGAGATCGAGATGCCTGCTGGCAGACAACGACGATCCAAGCGCGACCCCGAATCGAGTCGCCGTTTGGACGAAGTCCAGAAATTGATGAAAGCTCGGCGTGAGGCAGCCACGCGCCGCGAGTCCGAGATGATGGACGCAGTCCAGATCTATCTACGTGCGGCAGGATCGATCCGACAGTGCACCGCGATACGCGACCAGCGCGTCAGCGAGTTGCGCAAGAGGATCGAGCAGTTGGAAGGCGAGCACGAGACGGAAGTCACGCGTTGGCGAGCTCAGCAAGCGGGCGCAGTGTCGACGATGCGCGACTTAGGGGAGTCCGATGACGACATCAGTGAACTCCTCGAGTTGACCAACAGACAGGTGCGACAACTGATCGCTGTGGCGCGAGTATCCGTGGCTGCACAGAACGATCCCGATTCGCAGGGACGAACACGTCCCGACCACCACGAACCTGAGCGGCCAGGCATACAGAGGGAATCGAGGGCCGGGCTGAGTGCCGAAGAACAGGCCGGTCAGAGTTTGGCGTAACCGCCGGTGTTCCAGACGTGCCAACGAAACTGGCTGGGAGCGAGGGCGACTCGGTAAGGGATACCGGGTTCTGTCGGGTACGGCCAGTAGGCCACGCCGCATCGGTGGCAGTAGTAGCCGTGGCTCCAAACACCGCGTGCTCGGTGCCGCCCGGCGTCGACCTTGCTGTTGCGGCGTGCACGCTTGAACGCGGTAGTGAAGATCGCGACAACTGGAATGGACAGCAAGATCGGAAACAAGTAGAGGCCCAGCACCGACACCATCATCCGAATCGGATGCGAGGGCAACGGCTCCATCGTCAATCCGACAGTGCTCAGGCCGAACGCGATCAGCGGGAAGAACATCAACACCGAGCCGAGGACCGACAGAGGACCGGCCGACGGGAGAATCGGCTGCCACGCCAGACTTCTCGCCAACGCAGAGCTGTGGCTGAACTCGCTGGTGGAGGTCCCAATGACCGGGACAACTCCGCCCGGTGCGACACCGAACCCGGCATGCACGCCGGTGCTGTAGCCGCTGTGGGTGCCGTCGGACATGACCGCGGGCACGTTCTGAACCCAGTCGACACGATCGCACTGCGGACAGGACATATCGAAGTTCACAGGTCCCCCAAGGACATGGTTTCGCTGGAGAAGAGCACGAGAAGAGTGGTACCTGGCAACGAACCGTGCATCGATCAAACCTTGGACCGCAGCCACTGTCGATGTGGTGTGAACCACATCCGGCAAATGTTCAGCCCCCGTGCGCACGGGTCGAAACAGTGTCTGCCCCACCCAGTCATAGGTAGTGGGCGTGCGCACGGTCGAACGCAGCGTGCGCACACCCTGCCGGGTGGTCGCGCCCTACGTGCGCACGGTTGGACCGGTGTGCGCACGGTCGGCGGGTGGGGCGTTGTCGGCGTGCGCACGGTCGGTGGCAGCACTTGCATGCAGTCGTTCGGCATCTCGCAGGATCCGGCTGACGGCGGACCGGCTGCGTCCGAGTTCACGTGCAATGTGTGCGGCGCTCCAACCATCGAGGTAGCGATGTGACAACACCGCAAAGACGGTCGCACGATCGCGACGCCCGCCGGGGTCTTGGTCGCAGATCGACATCGCCAGCGCCTCCAGGTCGATGTCTGAGCTGATCCGATCGTCGAGTGGTTCCTCGACGGGTTCGCAAGGTTCCGGTGGCGAGGCAGGCAGTGCTGCTCGGACAGTCTCGGTCGGGAGTGGTTCGAGGGCGGGTATCCGTGCTGGCGTCTGGGATGTCGCGTCGATGTCGGTGTTGGGGTGGTGTGCGTGCGCCAGAATTAGCAGGGCCAGCGAACTTTGCGTCATGCTTCCCTCGACGATGAGCGGCCACAGCCACGCTTCGCCAGCGGGCACGCCCGCGGTGATCGCGAGGGCGCGTAGCGCGGTGAACGACAGCCAGAACGCCCCGCCGGCGATCACCACGGTCAGGGCGGTCGCAGCGCGACGCGCAGTGAGGGATACGGTGTCGGCGCGTGCGAGCAGCGCAACACCATGAACGGCTGCCAGCAACGCCAGGGGCGGAATGACCGCGACAGTGGCCGCGAGCAAGGGCAGGGCCGTGGTGTGCAGGACGGCTTGGGTCGCGTTGCCGATCACGCTGACTCCGGCGGCGATACAGAGCTCGGTCCAGAAGAAGACGTGCGCACGTTCGGTGCGCACGTCGTCGGTCGTCGGGGGCTGGTTACAGGCGGATGATGGCGATGTCGGTTGCATAGGCTGATCCCCTTGCTTGGGGGCATTGGTGGTCAGAAGTCGCGGTCAGAGGCATTGCTTCACCCGCGGAGGTCCGACGAGCCGAGACCGTCGAGGCCGTGAGGTTCAACATCGGCACCGCCTATCGGCGAACCTCGGCGTCGATCAAGGCCGAAATCGTGGCCGAGCACGGTGAGGCTGGAACCTCCATGACGAGGCGTGAGGAACCGGCGACGGTGTATCGAACGGTGGAGCAGGTTCTGTTGTGCGTCGCCAACGGCCGCACCCCGGCAGTACACGAAGCCGTCGCGGCACCGCCGATCGAGACGGTCACGCTGGCGAAGCCGCCGCCACGCCGACCACGGTGACGAGCCGAGACGGACCGATACCCGGTCGCCTCGGGTCGTGCCCGTGCGTCGAGGTGCCGGCTCGCCCCGCAGTGGATCGCCGCAGTCTGTGGTGAATTGCGAGGGTGGAGATCGGGTGCGGCCGCGTCGCTGCTGAGGTCACTCGGGCTGGAACTGGAAACCAATACAGGGGATGGCCGCGGCGGGCACGGGAGGATTCTCGACCGATGACGGAGTGCTCCGCGTGATGGGTTCCTGTCGGGAGGGCCGCAGGGCACTCCCCACTTTGTCCCCACTAATTCGGCCGAACACGCCGTTGTCCACCGTTGTCGATAGTTGTCCAGGATTGTCGTCACGATCCTGTTTCACCAGGTCAGAACGATGATCCGATGTCCGATTTGTTGTTTGCCGTTGTCTGTGGTAGTCCGTTCCATCTGCACCGAGAAGGTCAGGGGATCGATTCCCCTTAGCTCCACATATGTGCAGGTCAGACCATATTTTTCGTCTGATTTGCGGGCTATGTGGTCACCAGTAAGTCCCCACTAATTCAAATGGCGAGTGTCCGGCGGGGTTCGAGTTGGGCAGCGTATTTCGAATGGATTCGCGAGCGGTCTGATTCCGCTATCCGGTCACCGCTCGGTTGAGTACATCGGCGGCGGCCTTGTGTGGGCGTCCGCGTGCCATGTAGTGGCGTTGGGTCATCGCGGGGTCGACGTGGCCGAGGACATCGGCAGTGACACGGGCCGACAGGCCGGCGTCGTCGAGGATGGTGGCCACGGCGTGGCGGAAACTGTGTGGGGTGATGTCCTCGGCGAACCCCAGGGCTTCACGGACACGCTGCCAGCCGTGTCCGACGTTTTGCGGGTCACGCAATGTCCCCACGGCCGAGGGGAACACCAGATCCAGGACCTCGATTCCGGGGTCCGGAGGAGAAGCCGGTCGCCGGTTCGCCACCGCGGCTTTGCGGCGTTTGAGCATTTCCACCGCGAACTCGGGCAGTGCGATGGTGCCGGTCCGGTTCTTCGGGTCATCTTTCCTGGTCACACGGACCAGTCCTTTGCCCGCGACGCGGACGAGTTTTCCGGTGGGACGCAGGGTCGCTGCGTCGAGGTCGATGTCGGTCCACAACAGTGCGAGCATCTGGGAGCGGCGCAGGCCGGTGGCGGCGTAGAGGGTGATTATGTCGGCGAGGTCGGCGCTTTCGCAGTAGGCGGCGACGGTGGGTGGGGTGTATGCCTTGACGGGTGTGCCGCGTTCTCGTTCGGCTTTGGCGAGTTGTCGCGGGCACAGGATCTGGGAGGTCCGGACGGCGGAGAGGATGTAGCGCAGTTCGTCGGTGGTGAGGTCGCCGGCGCCGCCGGTGCGGCCCTTGGCTTCGATGTTTTTCGGCATCTGGACTTCGCGGACGGGGTTGATCTCGAGGGGGCTGGTGCGGACTGCGTAGCGGAACATGCCCGAGAGCACGATGCGCCCGGTGCGCATGTTCGAAGGCCCCCTGGCTTTTCCGACGTCGGTGAGGAAGGTTTCGACCGCGGAAGTGGTGACTTCGAACAGGCGCCGGTCACCGAAGGCGGTGTTGAACATTTTGGCGACTTCGTCGTAGCGGGCGATGGTGGATTCGGTGCGGTCTTGTGCGATGAGGCTTGCCCGGTACCGGACCCACAGGTCGCGCACGGTCATGGATGTGGACAGTTCGCCGCTGAGGCCGACGGTGATGACGGCAGCAGCGGCCATGACGGCGTCGAGTGCTCGTTGGCCGGTGCGGTCGGGGATCGGGCGGTTGCGGGAGTCGAGTTTGGTAGGGGAGACACGGATGAGGTCGCGTCGTTTTCCGGAGGAGTCACGGACCCGGACACGCGCTTTCCAGTACCCGGGAGCGAGTTCGGTGAGCATCGGTTTGCCGGGGACCCCGAGGGGCCGGGGTGGTCTACCGCGGGTCATGGGTACACCGATCGAGTCGGTTGTGGGTGGCGGCTGTCTTAGTGTGGTGTGGCAACGAAATCCCTTTCCGCTCGGTGAGTTGGGGGAGGCCGGCGTCGTCTGCGGGTGGAGTTCGGGGTTCAACCTCGCGCAGTGCGCGTCGACCACGCGGCGTCGGTCCACTTGACCGATGCCCGGGAAGGCGACTTCACTGAATGCGCAGCTCTAGCGGCTGCTCCGACCATCACGGCGTCGGCGGCGGTTGACCGTGTGGAGGATTGCTATGTCGCGCGAGAGGCGCCATGACCGTCTACCTGGCCCTCACTAGCGCACCGGGCCCTGAACCCCTGATTCGGCGGCGTCGAGTAAGTCCATCTCGGCGAGAGCGACCACGACTGCCAGACCTGTCACCGCGCCGACGACTGCTCGGTGTGCGCGTCGACGGCCGCCTCGCGAGCGAGGATGAAGGCTCCCGAGCGAGCTGCGGCACCTTTGCGTATGCGTGCTCCCCGGGCGCGCGGAATGAAGCCAGGGTGGGGGAGGTGCAGCTGTCCGGCCTATAGTGCTCCCCGCCCGAGCGGGGATGAAGCCACCGCCGGCCCCATTACAGGCAAGTCATGAGACTGCATGCCGCTGCGGGAGATGCCGATGATGGATCATCTCCGTGTCGTGGGTAGTGTCGAGTTCAGCCAGCATCTGTGCTGAGGGATCGCATCGGCTGTCCGGTGACAGTGAAGATGAGCCACGCCAACCTCGCTGACCTGCGGTGGCCCATTTTGAGTGGCAGGCTCCCCGACCCGATTTGCCATTCAAAGTGAGCCAACTCTCTCCATCGGCCACGGCGAACTGGCTGGTCGGGCTCTCGATGGTCCAGGTTCAGTGGCAAGGCTGCGTCGATGGCTCAGGTGGGTTGGCAATAGCCTATTTTCACTGGCAACGGACATCGGCTGTAGCGTTGCTCAGTGTCGGATCTCACCGATCCGATTGGTGAATTCTGACGTCGCCGGGTGTGGCAGGGCGGGATTGTCGCCAGTTCGCAGCACGCAACAGTGACGGCGGCGACCAGCAGAGTTCCGGGCGAAGATCCGTTGAGACAACGCTCAGCTAAGCCAGCGACGGGCCACTGGCCAGCGATAATCCCGGCGACGTCGATGGTCACCCCAGCCATAATCTCCGACGTGAAAGAAGTCGAGGTCGTCGTCCAGTACGAGCGCGCGACTCTGCACGTCGGCGGGGTGTTCCTGAAGATCGACGCTGAACAGTCGAACACCGACACCAAGGTCGAGGCGATGGCCGGCACCGTTCCCGACTCCGGATGTTCTGTGGCGTAAGCCACCAGTGCTCGCGCTCGCCGCTCTGCCAGGATTGGCACTCGGCGCCTCGGTGAGCAGTCGACCGCATCGCCAGCGGCGTGGGCCGCAGCGGGCGCCACCATACGGAAGCTGCACGACGCGCCGCTACCGCCATGGCCCGGCCGGGGCCTCGACGCGCACGCATCGGAGCGCAACCGCAAATGTGCAGCGCTTACCAGGAGCGGGGTGGCCCCACCAACGTAGTCGCACACAACCGCCGGATAGCCGAGATCGCGCTTCGGCCGTGAACGCCGGCATTCACCCACGGCGACCTCCGGATCTCCCACGTGTTCGTCGAAGGCGATGAGGTCACTGGCGTTAACCGGTCCGAGGCGGCCCAGGGCGATCCCCTGTATGACCTCGCCATCCTGACGCTCGAACACCCGGAACACCTCAGTGACGTCGTCGCCGGTTACGGTGCCGACATCGACCTCAAGGTGATCCGCGCCTGGTGGTCGTTGCCTAGCCTCCTGGGGCCCGCTGGGTGGTTGAGCACGGTTTCGATCCGGCCTCGCCAGGCTGCAAGGTCGACGTGCTGAGAACCCAGGCAATGCGGACTGATCACTCGCAACCAAGATCGCGACGTCAGTTTTCGCCGATACAAACATCTTCGGATCTGGGGCGACGTCAGGATCTACCTATCGGTGACGTCAGAGATCATCGATAGAACCACTATGGCTGGCCTTCTGGGCCGAATGCGGAGGCCCGGCCCGTGATAGCAGGCTTTCCGTAGCAGATCGACGTACGAGCTGGGTGGCGTCGGGAGTGGTTTCAGGGTGCAGCGTCGACTGATTTGGTGGTGTCGTCGGTGTCGGCGTGGACGGTTTTGGTGCCCCAGCCGATGTGGGATTCGCTGCGCATGCGTTCGATCATGTGTGGGTAGTGCAGTTCGAAGGCGGGTCGTTCGGAGCGGATTATGGGGAGTTCATAGAAGTTGTGTCGCGGGGGTGAGCAGGTGGTGGCCCATTCCAGGGAGTTGCCGTGCCCCATGGGTCGTCCACGGCCACGACTTGGCCGTATCGGTAGTTTTTAACACGTTCCACACGAATGTCGTCATCGACGCCCCGAGCAGGAACGATCCGAGGGTGGAGATGGTGTTCAGCGTGGTGAAGCCGTCGGTGGGCAGGTAGTCGGCGTAGCGGCGGGGCATGCCTTCGTTGCCGAGCCAGTGCTGGACCAGGAAGGTGGCGTGGAAGCCGATGAAGGTGGTCCAGAAGTGCAGTTTGCCGAGGCGCTAGTCGAGTAGACGGCCGGTCATTTTCGGGAACCAGAAGTAGATGCCGGCGAAGGTGGCGAACACGATGGTGCCGAAGAGCACGTAGTGGAAGTGGGCGACCACGAAGTAGGTGTCGTGGACATGGAAGTCCAGCGGTGGGCTGGCCAGGATCACCCCGGACAGGCCGCCGAACAGGAAGGTGACAATGAAGCCCAGCGCCCACACCATCGGGGTTTCGAAGGTGAGCTGGCCTTTCCACATGGTGCCGATCCAGTTGAAGAACTTGACCCCGGTCGGGACCGCGATCAGAAACGACATCAGCGAGAAGAACGGCAGCAACACCGCGCCGGTGGCGTACATGTGGTGGGCCCATACTGCCATCGACAGCCCGGCGATCCCGAGGGTGGCATAGACCAGCGCGGTGTAGCCGAAGATGGGTTTGCGGCTGAACACCGGCAGGATTTCGCTGATGACCCCGAAGAACGGCAACGCGACGATGTAGACCTCGGGGTGGCCGAAGAACCAGAACAAATGCTGCCACAGGACCGTCCCGCCCGTGGCGGGGTCGAAGATGTGCCCGCCCAGGCGGCGGTCGAAGGCGATGCCGGCCAGGCCCGGGGAGTGTACGATGTCGGACAGGGGCTGATAGGCGGTCCATCCGAAATCGGCGGCGCCGCCGGGGGTGAGGAATCCCGAGACCGCCATCGTCGCGCCGAATAGGAACAGCCAGTAGCTCAAGGCGTTCAGGCGGGGGAAGGCCACGTCGGGGGCGCCGATCTGCAAGGGCAGGATCGCGTTGGCGAACCCGAACACCGTCGGGGTCGCATAGAACAGCAGCATGATCGTGCCGTGCATGGTGAACAGCTGGTTGTACTGCTCGGGAGACAGGAACTGCATGCCCGGGCGGGCGAGTTCGCCGCGCATCAACAGCGCCATCAGCCCGCCGATGAGGAAGAACGCGGTGGTGGTGACCAGGTACATGATCCCCAGCAGCTTGGGGTCGGTGGTGGTGACGATGCTCCACACCGCTGAGCCCTTGGGTCCGCCGCGGGCAGGGAACGGGCGCGAGGCCTCGACGATGGAGCCTGTTGAGCTGGGACCTGCACCATTTCCACTCCTCACCCGTCACCGGCCGAACCCCAACGGCGATACCCGCTCGATGAGCGCTCAAACGATCGTGCGCGCCTTTACCGGAAATCTGGTGTAGGCTCGGCGCCGCCGGTGTTTCCGAGCAGGGGTCCGGGAACACTCACGAGATAAAGCCACGCAAAGCAGTTACCGCCATCTGGACACGATCACGCTCGCGAATACCCGTGCGACGTACGCGGTGGCGCTGGATCGCCTCGTCGCCGATTTCGGGCCCGATACCGCTGTGGCGCTGCTGGATCCGGAACCGGACCGGGTCAGCGGCTGGTTCACCTATGTGCGGGGTGCCAAGTCGGCCAAGACCTTCAACATCCGGCTGACCGCGCTGGGCTCGGCGTCGGAGTATTGGCGTGAGCAGGGCTGGCTGGCCGGTGATCGCTTATCCGGCTGCGGGCCCGACGTGCGCCGCCGGACACGAGCAAGCATTGAGCCGCGAGCGAGCGGCGTTCATCGTGGGATCGGATGTGCGCTGCGCGAACGGGCGCTGTGGCCATGCTCTATGAGTCCTCGGCGCGTGCTGAGGAGGTGCTGAATCTGGACGTGCCGGATCTCGATGCCGCGAATCGGTGCGCGGTGGTGATCCGTCGCGGTGGTGATCCGCAAAGGATTGCGCGTGAGCTGATCGCGGGACAGACGGATACGACCCACGCCGCGGAGGGCGGGCCTTAACGCCGGTGTTGATGAAGCTGTCCGGGCACACATTGGTGCGCAGCCTGCAAGTACGCGCGGGTCTTCGATGAAGGGCTGCGTCGGTTCCAGGCCGACAGCGACCCGGCCGCGCGCCGCCGCCGGGGTCGCTGTTCCTGCCCTGGTTGAGCGGGTGACGGACGCCGTGTGCCGGGTTCGACGGCAGTCGTGGCGGCGACGCCGGGGGCGGGTTACTACGCGCCCGCGGTGATTGCCGGTATCTCGCAGGGTAAGGCGGGTGTACGGGCGGTTCGGGCTCGTCAGTGGCGGGATGGAAGGACACGTTGATGAGTTCGTCGGACAACCCGGTGCCGGGGGTATACACGCATTGAGCCGCAATCAGGAGAGGTGCCGATGATGCCCAGAGATGCCCCGACCCCGCCGCACGGTCTGCAGGTGAGTACCCCTTTGGTTGCACGCTCGGTGTGGTCGGGTGTGCTGGTCGGTATCGGCACCGCGTCCTTCATCGACGAAACCGTGTTCCACCAGCTGCTGCATTGGCACCACTTCTACGACAAATCGACCACCTCGATAGGGCTGGTCTCAGACGGATTATTCCACGCGTTCGGGTTCTTCGCGGTGGTGATCGGGTTGGTGATGGTCGCCGATCTCATCCGTCGCGCAGGGTTGTCGAAGTACGGCTTGGCCGCTGGGATCTTCCTCGGACTAGGTGTGATGTCCAGGGAGGTTGTCCCGCTCCCCGCGGGTAAGTCGATGTGACAGGCGAAGGCCCCCGGTAGTGAAGTGGAGCTGTCTAGGAACCGCTTCACCACAACCCGGAGGCCTTCGTGTCCCACGCTAACGCAGCCCTGACTCCACGAGCACGACTACGCCTGGCCCAACTGATCGTCGACCGCGGCTGGACATACACAGCAGCAGGCAAGCTGTTCATGGTGTCTGCGCGGACGGCCGGGAAATGGGCCGACCGCTACCGCGTCGAAGGCCCGACCGGGATGGTCGACCGCAGCTCACGACCAACCACACAACCGAACAAAACACCACCACACCTGGTGCGACGCATCGTGGCATTGCGTTGGCGGCACCGGTTGGGTCCGATCTAGATCGCGGGCCGACTCGCGATGCCGGCCTCGACCGTGCACGCAGTACTGGTTCGCTGCCGAATCAACCGTTTGTCGCGCATCGACCGTGTCACCGGTGAACCGCTGCGCCGCTACGAACATGCCCACCCCGGCTCGATG